>NZ_JBHFCS010000017.1:0-125514 GCF_044143025.1 Pseudomonas sp. TR47
GCAGCCCGACAAAAACGATGGAATGGGCAGAAGTGACGTGCTGTAGGGCCAGTGCCGTCAGCAGCGGAAAACCGATAACGACGCCAAGCGCTGTTACAGCCAGTGACGACAGGTCACCGCGCTTGGGTCGCGGCTGGCGTAGCACGATCAAGAACAGCGCACCCAACAGCGCGGCAATGGTTGCCCTGGCACATGTCAGAAACGTAGGCTCGAAGGCCGTCACTGCCACGCGGGTGGCCGGCAACGAGCCGGCAAAGATGGCGACGCCTATGAAGCCGTTTATCCATCCGCTTGTTGTTTTTTCCATCGGTGCGTCCTCGATAAGCCAGGGCTCAGTACATCACTGACGGGCTCAC
Organism: Pseudomonas sp. TR47; assembly: GCF_044143025.1. NCBI lineage: Bacteria > Pseudomonadati > Pseudomonadota > Gammaproteobacteria > Pseudomonadales > Pseudomonadaceae > Pseudomonas > Pseudomonas sp. TR47. The sequence continues at coordinate 357 of NZ_JBHFCS010000017.1, forward strand.
CAAGGCCATGTACACTCCACTACAATTCAACCGAACTGTTATGCATATGAATCCAGCACAGTTGAGGGTGCGATGAAACGGGACGGAACGCGAATCCGAGCTGTGATGGGGGAGGTCCAGGCCAGGATAGCCTCTCGAAGCTACACACCAGGTGCGAGAATTCCTTCAGTTCGCGCAATGGCTCAGAGCATGCAAGTATCGGTTTCTACCGTCCTGGAGGCTTATGAACGGTTAACCGCAGAAGGTGTACTTAGCGCACGCCCTGGCTCCGGCTTTTACGTGGCTGGGCCAGCTGCGCCATTGGCACTGACCGAGCTCGGCCCCAAACTTGATCGTGATGTCGACCCGCTTTGGATCTCGCGCCAGTCTCTGGAAACTACCAGTGATGCGTTGAAACCAGGATGCGGGTGGCTGCCCGCATCCTGGCTGTACGAAGCAGGCTTGCGTAAAGCTCTTCGAATGGTTGCGCGTTCTGACACTTTGAAACTGACTGAGTACGCTTCACCGCTTGGGCATCCGCCTCTCAGGCAATTCTTGTCGCGACGACTGGCAGGCGTTGGTATCGAAGCCCCTCTGGAACAGATCATGCTCACTGAGTCCGGCACTCATGCTATCGACCTGATTTGCCGTTTTCTGCTGCAACCGGGTGACACTGTCCTGGTCGACGATCCCTGTTATTTCAATTTTCACGCATTACTCAAAGCACATAGGGTGAACATCGTCGGAGTCCCCTACACCGTAACGGGTCCAGACATCGAGGCGTTCGGCGCTGCCCTGCGCGAGCACGCGCCGCGGTTGTACATAACGAACTCCGGCATCCACAACCCGACCGGGGCCACCTTGTCACCAGTCACAGCACACAGGCTGCTAAAGCTGGCCGACACCTCCAGCCTGGTAATTGTCGAGGACGACATCTTCGCCGATTTCGAGAATACCCCCGCGCCACGACTGTCTGCCTTCGATGGCCTCGCTCGTGTGATCCAAATCGGTAGTTTTTCCAAGACCATCTCCGCTTCAATCAGATGCGGCTACATCGCTTCGCGCAGGGAGTGGATCGAGAGCCTGGTCGACCTCAAGATTGCGACCACATTCGGGGGTGGGCGCATGGCTGCGGACATCGTTCATCAAGCTATTACCGATAGCGGGTACCGAAAGCACATGGAAGGTGTCCGCTTCAGGTTAGCCCAGGAAATGGGCAAAACAGTAGCGAGGCTTCAGGCGATTGGTATCAAGCCTTGGATGGTTCCCCAGGCAGGCATGTACGTGTGGTGCCAACTCCCTCAGGGTAAGGATGCAGCGACGCTGGCCAGAGCTTGTTTGAAGGACGCAGTGGTGCTCGCGCCCGGAAATGCTTTCAGCCAGTCCATGACTGCGGGAGATTTTCTGCGTTTCAACGTCGCTCAATCTGGCGACAGCAAGATCTACGAAGTGTTGAAACGGGCTCTGAATGCTTAGCCGCGGGACCGATCCAGCGGCGACTCATCCTGTTCTAGCTGCTTTCAAGGCGTGCATGGCATATCCTTACGCCACGCAATCAACTTCGAAGCAGTGAATTGAACGATGGGTTTTGAACAACTAGCAGAGCTACGTGACCGTCTCAGGTCGGAAAAAGAGCAGGTAAAGGCTGACGGTGGGAAACACCCCAAGCGCAAGCCTTCCCCGCAGGCGAAGCCTCGCGACCTTGATCCGGCAGTGCAAGCGATCTGGCCCTTGCAGAAGCATTTTCCCTTGGCCTTCCCCGTCAATCCGGCGCCCAAGGTGCCGCTCAAGGAGGGTATTTTCAAGGATGCCGAGCAGCACCTCGAACTGCTCGGCTTGACCCGCGAGCAGCTCAAGCTGGGTATTTCTACCTGGTGCCGGGGAGCTCGATACTGGGCAGCCATGGTGGAGAATGCGCCGCGCCTGGACTTGAATGGGCAACCGTCTGGCATTGTGACCGCCGCTCAGGCGCTGCATGCCAAGCAACAAGCTTCGCGCCAACGTAGCCAGGGCCGACGCAAGCGTGTGAAGTCAGAAGCGAGTGCCCCGGCCTCTACCGCCGATAGCACAGCAGAGCAGATTACCGACTGAGGCCGGTCGCCCGCTGCCCAGGGCTTTCAGGACTCGCGTGAGAGTGCTTGTGAACGGGAATGTGCGGCCTGCATGGCAGCGTCGACCAGCCGACGCAAGCCCTCATTCTGTTCAAACGAGGCGATCGCCGCCGCCGTGGTGCCATTGGGCGAGGTGACTGCGGTGCGCAACTCTACAAAGTCTGCGCCTGGCTGGGTTTGCAGCGTCGCGGCACCCAGCGCTGTCTGCGCTGCCAGGGGCCTTGCCAGTTCCGGGCTCAGGCCCAACGCTACACCTGCGGCGGCGAGGGCTTCGCTGAACAGGTGGTAGTAGGTAGGGCCGCTGCCGGACAACGCCGTCACGGTATCCAGCAGGCCCTCGTGCTCCACCCAACTGGCGCTGCCGACCGCTTCGAACAGCCGAGTCACCCGCTCGCGCAGGTTTTGACATGAACCAGTCCGTCGCTGCCGCCACGGATCAGCAACGTGCGGTGGTCGGGTCAATCAGTCGCGAAGTGGGCGAAATCGTCACGCTCAATCAGCATGTGCAGGCGGGCCAAGAGCAGACGTTGGGAGTGTGTGAAAAGCTGGATGGGCGTTCGGGGGAGTTGCGTCGATTGGTGGCGAGCTTTTGTATCGAGAAGTAGTTCTGAAGCTTGTGTGGTCGTTGGGGGCTGACCTGCGGTTTGCGGTGCTGCGCAAATCGAGCGCCTGTGCGGCGCTCGATCTCAAGGGTGCGCAAGAAATTGGCCTGTCAGGCGACCATCACCCCAGCGCCGGTGTCCGTGGCGGGATCATGCGGCGTGAGCCGGTCGCTTCGAAGGCTGCCGCAAAACTCAACAGCGCATTGTCGCTGTAGGCACGCCCGGCGAAGGTCAGCCCCACCGGCATGCCGATGTCAGCCATCACGCCCATTGGCACGGTGACGGTCGGTACGCCCAGGTGGCGGATGGCGAGGTTGCCGTTGGCTACCCAGATGCCGTTGCTCCATGCGATGTCCGCCGAGGCCGGGTTCACGTCGGCATCGGCCGGGCCAACGTCGGCCACGGTCGGGAACAGCACCGCATCGAGGCCTTGGGCGTCCATCCAGTCTTCCAGGTCCAGCTTGCGAGTCTTTTCCAGCCCGCGCAGGCCGTCGGGCAGGGTTTCGATCTGGTCCCAGCGCTTCAGGCCGCGTTTGGCCATGTTGACGTATTCGTCCATGCCGGCAGCCAGATCGTCCTCACGGTTGGGCAGGGTGCCTGGGTCGTGGGGGAAGATCTGCGGGCCGTCGACATCGGCCAGGCGGTTGAGCTTGGGGTCGTTGTTGGCACGCAGGAAGTCGTCGAAGCCCCAGCCGGACAGTTCCCACAGCTCGTCATGCAGGAACGCCTTGCTGACGATACCGCGGTTGTAAACGGTCGGTGCGCCGGGCCGATCGCCTTCGCAGTTGGAGACCAGTGGGAAGTCCACTTCAACCACTTCAGCGCCCGCTGCTTCCAAGGCCTGGCGCGCCTGTTGCCACAGGTCGATGACTGTGGCACGGGTGTTGATGCGCTGGCCGGTCGGGCCACCGATGCCAGGTTTCTCGGACGTACCGGCCTCGGGGTCGGCGTTGATGTACATGCGCGGTACGCCGAAACGCTTGCCCTTGAGCGCGCTGGCGTCAACCGCCAGGTCCAGGTAGGACGCCGGGCGTACCGAAGAGGCGGCCGGGATTGGCACCCAAGGTTGCAGGCGCCAGAGGTCGCCACGCTTGTCGGCATCGTCGGCAACCACCACATCCAGCACTTCCAGCAGGTCGGCCATGGTGCGGGCGTAGGGCACTACCACGTCCATGGTCGGTGTCAGCGGCCAGTTGCCGCGTACCGAAATGACCCCGCGCGAAGGGGTGTAGGCGCACAGGCCGTTGTTAGAGGCCGGGCCACGGCCACTGGACCAGGTTTCCTCGGCCAGGCCGAAGGCGCTGAAGCTGGCAGCGGTGGCGGTGCCGGCACCGTTGGATGAGCCGGAGGCGAACGGTGCGGTCAGGTAGTTGGCGTTGTACGGGCTTTCGGCACGGCCGTAGACGCCGCGCTGCATGCCACCGTTGGCCATGGGCGGCATGTTGGTCTTGCCCAGGCAGATGGCGCCGCCGGCGCGCAGGCGCTCGACGGTGAACGCGTCGCGCTGGGCCACCAGGTCTTTGAATGCCGGGCTGCCGGATGCAGCGGTCAGGCCCTTGACCAGGTAGCTGTCCTTGGCGGTGTAAGGGATGCCATCGAGCGGGCCGAGCAGTTCGCCACGGGCGCGGCGCGCGTCGGAAGCCTCGGCCTCCTTGAGCGCCTCTGGATTGCGGACTACCACCGCGTTCAGCGCGGTGGGGGTATCGGCTCCATCGTAGGCGTCGATGCGCGCCAGGTAGGCCTTGACCAGCTCGACCGCCGTCGTGCGGCCCTTTTCGAGCGCGTCGCGCAGCTCGGCAATGGAAACCTCGGTTACCTCGATCATGCTTTCACCAAAATTTGTGCAGGTGGGGGCTTTTGCGAGGAGTGTACAAGAAGGGCTGGGCGGAAGCAGGTTTGCGCGGGGGCAAATGGATTTTTGCAGCGGGGCATTGTCGGGCCCCTCGGCTGCCGGCTTGCTGGGCAAAGGGCCGCTTGGCGGCCCATACGCGCTTAATCCAGATCTGCCGCCCAATGGCGCTCGGGCACCTGGCTGGCTTCATCTCCCCAGGTGCGGTTGACCCGGGTGCCCCGCTGCACGGCCGGCCGCTGCGCGATTTCTTCGGCCCAGCGCTGCACCTGCGGGTATTCATGCACGGCAAGGAACTCTGCTGCGCCATACAGGTTGCCGCGTACCAGTTGGCCATACCACGGCCACACGGCGATATCGGCGATGCTGTACTCATCGCCACCCAGGTAGCGGCTTTGCGCAAGGCGCCGCTCAAGCACGTCCAGCTGGCGCTTGGCTTCCATGGTGAACCGGTTGATGGCGTATTCGAACTTTTCCGGGGCATACACGTAGAAGTGGCCAAAGCCCCCACCCAGATAAGGCGCCGAACCCATCTGCCAGAACAGCCAGTTCAGGGTTTCGGTACGCGCGGCCGCACCGGTGGGCAGGAAGGCTGCGAATTTCTCGGCCAGGTACAGCAGGATCGAACCCGATTCGAATACCCGAACCGGTGGCTCGACGCTGCGATCGAGCAGGGCGGGGATCTTCGAGTTGGGGTTGACCTCAACGAACCCGCTGGAGAACTGGTCGCCTTCGCCGATGCGGATCAACCAGGCGTCGTACTCGGCGCCGCTGTGGCCCAGGGCCAGCAGTTCTTCAAGAAGGATGGTGACTTTCACGCCGTTGGGGGTTGCCAGCGAGTACAGCTGCAACGGGTGCTTGCCGACAGGCAGCGCCTTGTCGTGGGTAGGGCCGGCGATCGGGCGGTTGATACTGGCGAACTGGCCGCCAGAGGCTGACTCATTGCGCCAGACCTTGGGCGGAACATAGGGGGACTTGCTCATGCAGGGGCTCCTTGAGTGGCGCAGATGGTCACATACAGGCGTTGACCCGCATCTATGCCACGGGTTCGCAGAAAAGTGCAAATCCGGTGGCGCGGGCCAGGGTATCAACGCGTTTAGCGGCCACGCCGCCGCGACACGCGCGCCTCGATGTTCTTGCGGCCAATCAGCAGCGGCGGTTTTTCCACTACCGGCTCGTCGGCCAGCCATTTGTACATCACCAGGCAGTCCACCAGGCCCAGGCGGGCGTGGCGGTAAGCCTTGGGCAAGCGGCCGACGGTCTCGAAGCCCAGTTTGTGCCATAGCGCCACGGCCACTTCATTGCTGGCCACCACCGAGTTGAACTGCAGCGCCAGGAAGCCTTCCTGACGCGCCAGTTTCTGTGAGTGTTCGCACATCAGCCTGGCCACGCCGCGACCACGGGCGGCTTCGGCGACCATGTAGCCGCAATTGCCAACATGGGCACCGGGGCCGGCGGCATTGGCCTTGAGGTAGTATGCCCCCAGCAACTCACCGTCCTGCTCGGCCACCAGCGTGTGCAAAGGCAGCTCCAGCCATAGCTGGAGTGCCTGTTCGAAGCTCAGGGCAGGGTCGTAGGCGTAGGTTTCGCGGGCCTGGACAACGGCCTGGAAGGTGGGCCAGAAACGCTCGAAGTCCTCGGGCGTCATGGGGCGGATGTGGATCATGGCGGCAAAAGGCTCCCGGCCTGCTCAGATATAGATGAAGGCCAGCACCAAGGCCGCCACCACCAGCCACTTCTCCAGGTAGTAGCGCATGCGGTTGCGTTTTTTCAGTGCCTTGCCCCGTTCACGAATCTTGTAGATCCGGGTGAACAGGCGGTTGATGCCGCCAGTCTTGTCATTGGCATTGTTCGGCGCTGCCGCGGCAGCCATCACATTGCGGCTGAACCAGCGGTTGAACGCAGTCGCCCAGCGGTATTTCAGCGGGCGCTCGATGTCGCAGAACAGAATGATCCGGTTGTGCTCGGTGGTGTTGGCGGCGTAGTGGATGTAGGTCTCGTCGAACACCACGGCTTCGCCGTCACGCCAGGAATACTTCTCGCCATCCACATCGATGTAGCAGCCATCGTCGTTCGGTGTGTCAAGGCCCAGGTGGTAGCGATAGGAGCCGGCATAAGGGTCGCGGTGGCGCACCAGCTTGGCGCCCGGCGGCAGGGTCGCGAACATGGCTGCCTTGACCGTGCCGATGCCCTGCAGCAACTCGGTGGTGCGCGGGCACAGGTTCATCGCAGACGGGTGGCTTTCGCCGTACCATTTCAGGTAGAAGCGCTTCCAGCCGGTCTTGAAGAAGGAGTTGAAGCCAACGTCGTCGTAATTATCGGACTTCTTGATCTCGCCCACATGCAGCAACTGCTGGGCCTCCTGGCGGATTTCCTGCCAGTGGTCCTTGAGCGGCTGCAGTTCGGGGAACGCTTCTACCGGCAGATAGGGTTTGGCCGGGTGCCTGGAGAACAGGTAAAGGAAGCTGTTGACCGGGGCCAGGAAACTGGAGTGGTCACCCAATTGGCGGGTGAGCTTGTGGCGTACCCGACCGCGCAGATGAACATAGGCGATCGAGAGGGCAAAGATCAGTACGAGTGCAATTTTCATGGACGATTACTTGTCGAAAAATGGCCATGCGCCATGGCATAAGCCCGCCAGCATAAACAATCATGGGGGGAGTTTGTACAGATAGTTTGTACCGAGGTTGGCGAGATTTGCGGCCGACCAAGGTGTAATGGCCGCAGTTTGCGCAAACGTTTAAGGTAAAGGAGCACGCATGGTTCAGGACCCGCGCCGCAGTGGCGCCCCCTTCAAACGGCTGTTTTTCGCCCTGCCGGTAACCGACGCCCAGCAGCGTGCGATAGCCCAGTGGCGGCGTGGCCTCCAGCTGCGTAGTGGCAAACCGGTGCCCAGTGCGAACTTCCACCTGACCCTGATGTTTCTAGGCGATGTGGATGCAGCGCAGGTACCTGCGATTTGCGCTGCGGTGGACAACCTGGCGCGCCCTGATGCCCCCCTGCGCCTGCTGCTCGATCAGCTCAAGGTCTGGCCGCGGGCAAACGTGCTGGTGCTCGAGCCGCAGCAGGCCCCGGCTGCGCTGCGCCAGCTGGCCTATGGGCTGCAGCAGGCACTGCTGCCCATGGGCTTTGCCGAGCAGGCCCGTGAGTACCGGCCGCACCTGACCCTGTCACGGGACTTTCGCGGCCAGGCGCCCGAGGCCAGCGTGGCGCCCGACTTCTTCATCGCCGCCCGGTACTTCGCGCTCTACGAGTCGCGCAAAGGCCAGTACCTGCCGCTGGCGCAGTGGCCTTTGACGGCGTGAAGCGGGTTCAGCGCGCATTGATGCCTTGGTCGAGAGGCCGGGGCTGGGCCCGCTTGCCGCCGCGTACAGTCATGCAGGCAAACTCTGATAGGCATGCTCATCTCCCGGGCTACGGGCAAACTGGCGTTTGTACTCGCGGCTGAACTGTGAGGTGCTCTGGTAACCCACCCGGTGCGCCGCCTGCGCCACGCCAAGGCCTTCGCCGATCAGCATCTGTTGCGCCTTGAGCAGCCGCAGGCGCTTGAGGTACTGCATCGGCGCCATGTCGGTGCAGCGCTTGAAGTGCTCGTGGAAGGTCGACACGCTCATGTTCGCCCGCGCTGCCAACGCCTCGACACTCAGCGGCTCGGTGTAGTGTTCACGCAGGTGAGCAAGGGCGGCGCCGATGCGCGCGAAGTGCCCCTGCTGCTCGACCAGCGCCCGCAACACCCCGGCCTGGGGCCCACGCAGTGCGGTGTACAGAACCTCGCGCACCCGCGCCGGCCCGAGCACCTTGGCGTCTATCGGGTCCTGCAGGCAGCGTAACAGCCGCTCGACGCATTCGCGCATGGGCACATTCAGCGCTGCCGAGGTCATCGACTGCGGTGTCTGCGCCTGCACTGCGGGGTCAGGCGACAGGGCCATGCTCTGTACCAGTTCACCCAGCACGCCACGGTCGATGTCCACAGCCACGCCCAGCAACGGCGCTTCGGCGGTGGCGAAGGTTTCGCACATGAACGGCACCGACAGCGCCTGCACCAGGTAATGCCCGGCGCCGTACTCCAGGGTGCGCGGGCCAAGGCGCGCCAGCTTGCTGCCCTGGGCCAGGATCATCAGGCTGGGCTCGTAGATCTGCGGGCTGCTGGCCACGTAATGGTCCCAGCTCAAAACCTGGACCTGTGGCAGATGAGTGGGCACGAAGCCCGGGCGTGTGGCCAGGCTGCGGATCAGGGCGCACAGCGTGGCGTTGGCGTCGACGTGGCGGGTCAGTTGCATGATGGACCATGGGCAGAGAATCAGACACTTGCATCATCTCAGATTTGAGGCTTGGCGCCAGGTGGCTCTGGCCAGGTTCGGAGAATCAGGCATTCACCTCGGAGGATCTGCTGTGGCCGGGGAGGGCGAGGATGCGGAAAATGTATCGACTGAATCGTTTCACTTTCACCTGAGGTCTTGTATGTACACTGCTATCGGTTACGCCGCCCAAACCCCGACCAGCCCCTTGGCACCCATGACCTTCGAGCGTCGCAGCCCGCGCCCGGACGATGTCGCCATCGAGATCCTCTACTGTGGCGTTTGCCACTCCGACATCCATCAGGCCCGCAATGAGTGGGGCATTGCCGTGTACCCGCTGATGCCCGGGCACGAGATCGTCGGCCGCGTCACTGCGGTGGGCGAGAAGGTATCGGCGCACAAGGTCGGTGACCTGGTCGGCGTTGGCTGCATGGTCGATTCCTGCCGCCACTGCAAGGCCTGTGCCAAGGACCTGGAGCAATACTGCCTGGAAGGCCCGACCATGACCTACGCCACCCCGGACCGGGTCGATGGCAGCAATACCATGGGCGGTTACTCCAGCAGCATCGTGGTCAGCGAGCACTTTGTGGTGCGCATCCCGGACGGCATGGACCTGCCCAGCGCGGCGCCGATTCTCTGCGCCGGTATCACCACCTACTCGCCGCTCAAGCACCATGGCGTCGGCCCTGGCCACAAGGTCGGCATCCTTGGCATGGGCGGCCTGGGGCACATGGGTATCAAGCTGGCCAAGGCGTTGGGCGCTGAAGTGACCCTGTTCACCCGCTCGCAGGCCAAGGCCGAGGAAGCCCGTCGCCAAGGCGCCGACCATGTGATCGTGTCCACCGATGCCGAGCAGATGCGCGCCGCTGCCGGCCGCTTCGATTTCCTGCTCGACACCATTCCGGTGCAGCACGATCTGAACCCGTACCTGGAGACCCTGAAGTTCGATGGCGTGCATATCCTGGTGGGCCTGATCGAGCCGATCGACCCGGCGCTGCACGCAGCCAACCTGGTGATGAAGCGCCGAGTGCTGGCCGGCTCGCTGATTGGTGGTATCGCCCAGACCCAGGAAGTGCTGGATTTCTGTGCCGAGCACGATATCCGTTGCGATATCGAGATGCTGGATATCCGCAATATCAACCAGGCTTACGAGCGCATGATCGCCGGTGATGTGAAGTACCGTTTTGTCATCGACATGGCGACGCTGCAGGGCTGACCCATCCCAGCCAGGCGTTGCCCCCAGACCAGATGGGCGATCTGGTCTGGGGGCAACGCCCATTCCCCTGCGCACGTCTGCGCGTCTGGTTGTGAGGCGCGCTGTTGACGCGTACCATGCCGGCATTCCCTCCAATAACAAACCCGTGCCTCAGCGCGGCCGATACTTGGCCCCTGACGCGCGTCCTTTCGCCTTGCCTGCGGAGAATAGAATTCGCCCCATGAACGGACCTGTCCCCACCAACCTTGCGCCAACCACCGGTGGCGGCAGCTGGCTGAGTGTGATCGCCCTGGCCCTTGCGGCTTTCATCTTCAACACCACTGAGTTCGTCCCGGTGGCGCTGCTCAGCGACATCGGCCGCAGTTTCGACATGAGCACCGCTCAGGTCGGCCTGATGCTGACCATTTATGCCTGGGTGGTGGCCTTGGCCTCGCTGCCGATGATGCTGCTCACGCGCAACATCGAGCGTCGGCGCCTGCTGTTGTTCGTGTTTTTGGTGTTCGTGGTCAGCCACCTGCTGTCGTGGCTGTCGCAAAGTTTTGCCATGCTGCTGCTGAGCCGCATCGGCATCGCCCTGGCGCATGCCGTGTTCTGGTCCATCACCGCCTCGCTGGCGGTGCGTGTGGCGCCGCCAGGCCAGCAGGCGAAGGCGTTGGGCTTGCTGGCTACCGGTACGACCCTGGCAATGGTCCTGGGCATCCCGCTGGGGCGCGTGGTGGGCGAGGCGCTGGGCTGGCGGGTCACCTTCCTCAGCATTGCCGGAGTGGCGCTGGCCACCATGCTTTGCCTGATGAAATCGCTGCCGCTGCTGCCCAGCCAGAACTCCGGTTCACTGCGCAGCTTGCCGATCCTGTTCAAACGCCCTGCACTGGTGATCACGTATGTGTTGGTGACCCTGGTGATCACTGCGCAATTCACGGCGTACAGCTACATTGAGCCGTTTGCCCTGCAGGTGGCACAGATCAGTGGTGAGCGCATCACGTTGTTGCTGCTGCTGTTCGGCGGTGCAGGGGTGTTTGGCTCGGTGCTGTTCAGCCGCTACAGCGACCACTTTCCGCATGGCCTGCTGGTAGGCTCGATCGGCTTGCTGGCGGCTTGCCTGCTGCTGCTGTTGCCGCTGGCGAGCAACTTCTATCTGTTTGCCGGGCTGAGCATGTTCTGGGGAGTCGCGATCCTGAGCTTCAGCCTGTCGCTGCAGTCCAAGACCCTGAAGCTGGCGTCCGATGCCACGGACGTGGCGATGGCGCTGTTCTCGGGCATCTATAACATCGGCATTGGCGGTGGGGCGTTGCTGGGCAGTATCGTCAGCAGCCAGATGGGGGTGGCCTCTGTCGGGTGGGCCGGCGGCAGTGTGGCGGTGGTCGGCTTGCTGCTGGCAATGGCCAGTACCCGGCGCTTTCGCGAGGCCCTGAGTCATTGATTGACGTTACCGGCCCTATCGTCGGCAGCTGCCGACAGGGCCGGTACAGCCCACCTTCAACTCAGCCAAGCAGTGCAGCCCAGGCTGACACCAGCAACATGCCCGCCAACCCCCGGTTGAACCATAGCAACCGCCCCGGCGCCTGCAGCCAGCGCGCACTGCCTACCCCCAACAGTGCCCAGGCCGTCATGCACGGCAGGGCGATCAATAAAAACACCAGTGCCAATTGCCACACCGGCAGCGACGGCGCGGCAAACACGCCGATCACCGCCACTGCCATCATCCACACTTTCGGGTTCACCACTTGCAGCGACGCTGCGCTGAGGGCGTCGAAAGGCTTGGCTGCGCTGACATCCAGGGGCTGCCCCGCGCTGCGCAAAATGCGCCACGCCAGCCAGCTCAACCACAGCACTCCGGTCCAGCTCATCACCTGCTGGGCCAGCGGGTGACGCACCAGCAAATCACCAAGCCCCAGGCCGACCAGCAACACGACCGCTGCCGCCGCGCCGCAACCCGCCAGGATCGGCGCCACGCTTGCGCGCAGGCCCTGCCGTGCGCCATGGGCAAGGATCAGCAGGTTGGTAGGCCCGGGGCTGATACTGGCGACCAGGGCGAAGAGCATGAACGGCAACAACGAATGCGACATGGTGAACGGCTCCTGTTGAACAGGGCACCATGCTCGGCGATTGCTGCGTGTCAGTCTGGAAGGTTTGAGCAGCGGCGCCGGTAGTCCGCTGGGGTGAGCCGGTAGGCACGGCGAAACCAGCGCCCCAGGTGGCTCTGGTCAGCAAAGCCGAGCGCCATGGCCACTTCGGTCGGTGTCTGGCCTTGGGCAAGCAAACGCCGGGCACGGGCCAGGCGCAGCTGGATCAGATAGGCGTGCGGCGCCAGGCCGAAGGCGGCCTTGAACGCACGGGTCAGGCGGAAGCGGTCCACGCCGCAGGCCAGTGCCAGGTCGTCCAGGCCGATGTCCTGGTCGAGGTGGGCATGCAGGAAGTCGCGCGCCCGCTGTGCCGTCAGCGGCAGGCGCGGGTCGGGGTTCAAGCGCTTGCGCCAGTGCAGGTGGCCGGTGAGGCAACTGAGCAGGTCATCGGTGGCGGTTTGCCGCACGATGCGCATTTCGCCACCATGCACCGCCTGAAAGGCGAGGGTAGTTGCGCGGGCAAGCTGGCGATCATCGCACAGCGTATCGGCGAAGCTTGGCAGGCTGTCACTGGGCGCCTGCTCGAACAGCACGCGCAGCTCGGCCTCAAGCCACGTCGGCTCCAGGTACAGGGTCGAATAGGTAAAGCCTTCCGCCGTTGGCGCATCGCCGTCGTGAATGTCGCCTGGCTCGAGCAGAAACACCTGCCCGGGCGTGCTGTGATGGCGTGTACGGCGGCAATTGAACTGCTGCACCCCCTGCTCGGTGACCCCGACCAGAAAGCTCTCGTGCCAGTGCGGGTCGTAGGCGTGGCCAACGAAATGCGCACGCACCGACTCGATGCCGGTGTCGGCGTCTTGCTTGAGGTCGATCCAGTCGGGCATGGCTGCGAGGCTGCAGAGGGTAGGGCAGTTCACCTTAACGCAGAACCCCACCTGCGTTTAGAACAATTGTGCACCGCAGGCTTCAGTGCGGCTGCTGTGCCGCGAAACGCTCCCGCAGCCACAGGTGCAACTGCGATACCGCAGGCGACAGCTGCTTGCGGTGTGGGCATACCAGGGTTACCGGGCTCAGTTCGCCCGGGTGCTCCGGCAGCAGCACTTCCAGTTCGCCAGTCGCCACATTGGCGCTGACATCCAGCCACGACTTGTAGGCAATGCCCTCGCCGAGCACGGCCCAGCGCCGCACCACATCGGCATCGTCGCTGAACAGCGGGCCGCTCACCTGCACGGTACGGTTGCCCAGCCGCCACTTGTCGTAGGTTCGCCCCTGTTGCAGGTAAAGCAGGCACGCGTGCTGCTGCAAGTCATCCAGCGTCTGCGGCCGCCCATGACGCGCCAGGTAGGCCGGCGAGGCCACCAGCACGCGGCGATTCCACGGTGCCAGGGGCAGGGCGATGTAGTTGGCTTCTTCGTTCAGGCCATAGCGTATGGCCACGTCCACCGGGTCGCGGAACAGGTCGGCAACGTGGTCGGACAGGTGCAGCCGCAGGGTCAGCTCAGGATGCTCACGGCGAAAATCACTCAACCACGGCAGCAGGATGTTGCGGCCAAGGTCCGAGGGCGCCGACACCTGCAGCACCCCACGCAGGGTGCTGTGCGCGCCGTGCAGGTTATCGCGGCCCTGGCGCAGGCTCTGCAGCACGCTGAGCGCGGTGGGCAGGTACAGCTCACCCTCGGCTGTCAGGCGCAGGCTGCGGGTGGTACGTGCGAACAGGCGCACGTCCAGGTCGCGCTCCAGGCGTTTGATGGCGGCTGCGACCTGCCCGGGCAGCAGGTCTGCCTCGTGGGCAGCGGCGGTGAAACTTCCCAGTACGCTGCTGCGCACGAACAGTTCGAGGTCGGCGATGCGGAGCATTTTCACTCCATGGGTGAAAGTGTTGCTGCATTTTGCCGCTTTTTCTGGTTTGCAGGAAAGATAATATGCGCCACACGTCCCGTTCCGCTTAAGGAGTTGCAACATGGATACCGTTTCTCTGGCCAAGCGCCGCTACACCACCAAGGCGTACGATGCTGCCCGCAAGATCCCTCAGGCCACCATCGACGCCTTGCTCGAGCAGCTGCGCCACAGCCCATCCTCGGTCAATTCGCAGCCATGGCACTTCATCGTGGCCGACAGCGCCGAGGGCAAGGCACGTCTGGCCAAGAGCACGCTGGACGGTTTTGCCTACAACACGCCGAAGATCCTCGATGCTTCCCATGTGATCGTGTTCTGCACCCGCACCGACATGACCGAAGCACACCTGGACGCCGTGCTCGACCAGGAAGCGGCTGACGGACGTTTTCGCGACGATCAGGCCCGTGCCGGCCAGAACCAGAGCCGTCGCCATTATGTGAACCTGCACCGCTACGATCAGAAAGACCTGCAGCACTGGATGGAGAAGCAGACCTACCTGGCCCTGGGCACTGCGTTGCTCGGCGCTGCCGCCCATGGCCTGGACGCGACGCCGATCGAAGGTTTCGACAGCAAGATCATGGATGCCGAACTGGGCCTGCGTGAGCAGGGTTACACCAGTGTGGTGCTGCTGAGCCTGGGTTATCGCAGCGAGTCGGACTTCAATGCCGGGCTGAACAAATCGCGCTTGCCGGTTGCGAAAGTATTTACCTTCCTTTAAGGCAAGCGTCGTCAGTACCGGCCTCTTCGCGGCCCTGCCCGCAAAGAGGCCGGTTCAGCAGGCGGTAAAGCCCGGGTTCACCACAAGGCCGGTGAAGCGCCCGCAACTGTGCGTTCAAACACCTCGATCGCCTTTTCCACCTCGGCTTCGCTGGTAAACCGCCCGATGCTCATGCGCACGCTTTTGCGCGCCTGCGCCTCATCCAGCCCCAACGCCAGCAGCACATGCGACGGCGCGTGGCTCGCCGAATTGCACGCCGAGGTGGTCGACAGCGCCAGCTCACCGGCCAGCGCCATGCTGTTGAAGCCCGGGGCCTCGATACACAGGTTCAAGGTATGCGCAATGCGCTGGTCGGCGCAGCCGTTAAGCTTGACCCCTGGCACTGCCAGCAGCCCCTCGCGCAGCCGCCTGGCAAGCCGCTCGATGCGCTGGTGCTCGCTGTCGCCAGGCTGACCGGCCAAGGCGAAGGCGCTGCCCATGCCAACGATCTGATGGGTAGGCAGGGTGCCTGAGCGCAGCCCGCGCTCATGGCCACCACCGTGAATCTGCGCACGCATCAGGGCGCGTGCGCGAGCCCCGACATACAACGCACCGATGCCTTTTGGCCCATAGACCTTGTGGGCAGAAAACGACATCAAGTCTACCGCCATCGCCCGCAAATCGATGGCCAGCTTGCCCACCGCCTGGGCTGCATCCACGTGCAGCAGGGCGCCATGGGCGCGCACACGTTCGCCAATGGCAGCGAAATCGGTGACGGTGCCCAGTTCGTTGTTGACCGCCATCAGTGACACCAGGCGGGTATCGTCGCGCAGGGCCGCTTGTACGTCATAGGGTTGAATCAGGCCGGCAGCATCCGGTGCCAAGCGCGTGACTGCCCACCCTTGGCGCTCCAGTTCGCTGACGGTATCGAGCACGGCCTTGTGCTCGAGCTGACTGGTAATCAGGTGGCCTGGCTGGCCCATGCCCTGGGCGATGCCTTTGAGTGCAAGGTTGTTGGACTCGGTGGCGCCCGATGTCCAGACCAGGTCCTGCGCGCTCGCCCCGACGCAGTCGGCCACTTGCTGGCGAGCTTGCTCGACGGCTTCGCGGGCGCTCTGGCCGTAGGCGTGACCGGAGGAGGCGGGGTTGCCGAAGTTCACCTGGCGGCCGAGGCAGGTGAGCATGGTTTCGATGACGCGCTCGTCTACCGGTGTGGTGGCGGCGTAGTCGAAATAGAGTGGGGAGCTGGGCATGGCGGTGGGTCCGTCGCTGTCGCCGCGGGTTCGGCGATCCTGACAGCAAGCGTACCCTCGGCGCTGCGAAAATTTTTGCCCTTGATTTCGTGATTTACCAGTTTTTGTAGAAAAATATTCTCCAAAGGCGGTTGATCGTAGGCCATTTAGAGGGTGCAGGAGGGATCACACGGGTTCCGGCGCCCGTTCTTCTTCCGCCACCACCCGTTGGCACAATTCGATGATCTGCTCGCGCATCCAGCGGTTGGCCGGGTCCTGGTCGGTGCTTTCGTGCCAGTACAGGTGCGTTTCAAGCGCAGGCACTTCCACCGGCAAGGGCTGGTAGCGCAATTGGTGGCGACGGGCAAACCGTTCTGGCACGGTCATCGCCATGTCTGTCTGCTGCAGCACCTGTGAAGCCATCAGGTAATGTTGCGAGCGCAGGGCGACCTTGCGTTGCACGCCCATTTTGCCTAGCGCCAGGTCGACATAACCCAGGCCGTTTCGACGGCTGGAAATATGGATATGGGTCATGCCCAGGTAGCTCTCGACGGTGAGTTTGGCGTCGGCCAGCGGGTGGCCCTGGCGCAGGGCGCAGACGTATCGGTCCTGCATCAGCTTGACATGGCGCACCTGCGGATCTGTGTTCAAGGGTGCGTCGACGGCGAAGTCCAGGCGCCCTGCAGCCAGCTCCTTGGTAGTTTCGCGGCGCTTGCACAGGAAGCTCTCGATCAGCACCGCAGGCGCCAGCCGCCGCAGGCGCTGGAACAGCGGGGGCAGGATCACCGCTTCGGTAAGGTCGGTCATGCTGATGCGGAAGGTCTTGTTGGCCTGCTGCGGGTTGAAGATGCGGCTTTCCTGCACCGAGGTGCGCAGCAGCGCCAACGCGTTGCGCACCGGGCCGATGATGTTCTGCGCCATGGGGGTGGGCACCATGCCCTGGGCGGTGCGCACGAACAAAGGGTCGTTGAAGGTTTCGCGCAGGCGCGAGAGAGCGTTTGACACCGCTGGTTGGGTAATACCGACGATCTGCCCGGCGCGGGTCAGGTTGGCTTCGGTGTAGATCGCATCGAAGACGATGAACAGGTTCAGGTCGACCTTGCTGAGGTTCATGGGCGCCGCTCTTTGTTGGAATTATCGGCCGATCATATATCGGTTATGAATGTTTATACACGCAGAAAATAGACTAGGTGGATTGAGTTGCACTGCTCTAGGCTCTGCCCATGTACTTCGAACCGTGAAGGTAGCCCCGATGGATTTCGCCTATTCACCCAAGGTCCAGGCTCTGCGCGAGCGCGTCACTGCATTCATGGATGCCCATGTCTATCCCGCCGAACCGGTGTTCGAGCGCCAGGTCGCCGAGGGTGACCGCTGGCAGCCCACCGCAATCATGGAAGAACTCAAGGCCAAGGCCCGCGCCGAGGGCCTGTGGAACCTGTTCCTGCCCGAGTCGCAGTACGGTGCCGGCCTAAGCAACCTGGAATACGCGCCCCTGGCCGAGATCATGGGCCGCTCGCTGCTGGGGCCGGAGCCCTTCAACTGCTCGGCGCCGGACACCGGCAACATGGAGGTGCTGGTGCGCTATGGCAGCGAGGCGCAGAAGCGCCAGTGGCTGGAGCCTCTGCTGCGGGGCGAGATTCGCTCGGCTTTTGCCATGACCGAACCGGACGTGGCCTCCTCGGACGCCACCAACATGGCCGCCACTGCCGTGCGTGACGGTGATGAGTGGGTGATCAACGGCCGCAAGTGGTGGACCTCCGGGGCCTGCGACCCGCGCTGCAAGGTGATGATCTTCATGGGCCTGTCCAATCCTGATGGCCCGCGCCACCAGCAGCACTCGATGGTGCTGGTGCCGACCGACGCAGCGGGGGTGAAGATCGTTCGGCCGTTGCCCGTCTTCGGCTACGACGACGCACCCCATGGCCACGCCGAGGTGTTGTTCGAGAACGTGCGTGTGCCCTACGAAAACGTGATCCTTGGTGAGGGGCGCGGCTTCGAGATCGCTCAGGGGCGCCTGGGCCCAGGCCGTATTCACCACTGCATGCGTTCGGTGGGCATGGCCGAACGGGCGCTGGAGCTGATGTGCAGGCGCTCCGTCGAGCGCACAGCGTTCGGCCGGCCGCTGGCACGGCTGGGCGGCAATGTCGACAAGATCGCTGACTCACGCATGGAAATCGACATGGCGCGGCTGCTGACCCTCAAGGCGGCGTACATGATGGACACGGTCGGCAACAAGGTGGCGCGCAGTGAGATCGCCCAGATCAAGGTGGTGGCGCCGAATGTCGCATTGAAGGTGATCGACCGTGCGATTCAGCTCCATGGTGGGGCAGGGGTGAGTGGGGATTTCCCGCTGGCGTACATGTACGCGATGCAGCGTACCTTGCGCCTGGCTGACGGGCCGGATGAGGTGCACCGGGCGGCGATTGGCAAGTATGAGATCGGCAAGTATGTGCCGGTGGAAATGTTGCGTAGCGGGCGGTGAGGGCCCGCTCGACGAACTGTTTTTGAGTATCTTTGTAAGCAAAACTTCAGGGAGAGGGAAGGTCAGACCCGCAATTGCGGGTCTTCTTCCTTTTTGGCGCTCTTGGTCTGCGCGGATGGGGGCTGTTCCCCTTGCGCTTCATCCATGCCCGCTTTTTGCCCACGCGTCTTGATCAGCGACACCACCACCCCACCGAGCAACAACCCGAACGTCACGCCCAGCGACAGCAGTGCCGGCACCTTGCCCACCATGCCGTGGTAGAAGATCTTGCAGCCGATGAAAATCAGCACCAGCGCCAGTGCGTACTTGAGGTAAACGAAGCGGTGCATCAATGCCGACAAGGCAAAGTACAGTGAACGCAAACCAAGAATGGCAAAGATGTTCGAGGTGTAGACGATGAACGGATCCTGCGTGATGGCGAAGATTGCAGGCACGCTGTCGACGGCAAACACCAGGTCGGCCAGCTCGATCAGCACCAGCGCCAGGAACAGCGGTGTGGCATAGCGCAATGCCTTGCTCTCGCCTGGCGGGGTGAGGCGCACGAAGAAGTGTGAACCGTGAATCTGGTCAGTCACGCGCATGTGCCGCCTGACAAACTTGAGCACCGGGTTGTTGGCCAGGTCGGGGTGGCTGTCTTCTTTCGAAAACGCCATTTTTACCCCGGTAAACAGCAGGAATGCCCCGAAGATGTACAGCACCCATTCAAAGTTTTGCACCAGTGTTGCGCCCACGCCGATCATGATCGCACGCAGGAACACCACCCCCAAGATGCCCCAGAACAGCACCCGATGCTGGTAACGACGGGGGATGGCGAAGAAACCGAAAATCATCGCCATGACGAACACGTTGTCCATCGACAAGGACTGTTCGACCAAAAAACCGGTGTAGAACTCAAGCGCCGACTGCGCGCCCAGTTGGTACCAGACCCACGCGCCGAACAGCACGCCCACGCTGAAATAGCCCGAGTACAGCAGCAGGCTTTCGCGCATTTCGATTTCACGTTCTTTGCGGTGCAGCACGCCCAGGTCGAGTACCAGCAGGCCGATGACGATGGCCATGAACACCAGCCACAACCAGGTGCTGGTACCGAGGAATGGTGTTGTGAGAAATGTGTGTAGAGCTGTCATGAGCCCCTCCTTGATTGTCGACGTTGCATGGCAACAGTGATCCGACATGGCGGCGCGGTAGCCGTCAGAGGGGCCCGGTATCACATGGGTTTGAGCCTAGACCCATTTCCCCGTGATGCCGAATGGCGCGCTGTTACAAATTTTTGCCTGAGCCTGTGCGCGGCTGCCTGCCTCAGTACACCCAAACCTCCACCCGGCGGTTACGCAAGCGTCCCTGTTCCAGCTCGTTACCCGCAACCGGCAACTCGTCGCCCATGCCGGTCACCTCCAGCACTTCGACGCCATCGCGCGCCAGCTCACGGCGTACCGCCTGTGCTCGCAGGCGCGAGAGCAGGGCGGCACGGCCCGGTGTTGCCTTGGTGTCGCCAAAGCCGACCAGCACCGCCTTGCTGTGCAGCTTGCCGGCCTGGCGCAGGTAGTCGGCGACGCGCTGTATGTCGCGCAGCGCTTTGTTGTCGAGGCTGGCACTGCCTTCCTGGAAGCGGAAGTTGACGCTCAGGCGCTGGGCCTTCTGCGCCAAGTTGCGGTAGCGCGGCGGCATGTCGACCTGCGCCGGTACGGCCAGGGACTTGACCTGCTGTGAGACGAACCCTTGCTCGGCGACGATGGCCTGGCCGGCAGGGCTTTGGGCGAATTCTGCCAAGGCCCTGGCCTGGGGTTTGGCGTTGGCGGGCAAATAGAAGTACAGCCGGCGTGACAGGGGGTAATCCTCGCTCGCCACCAGCGGGCGGTCCGGCAGCATGGCTGGCGCATCGCCTTCGGCGATCGCCAGCACCTTGGCTCCGTGCACCGCTGCCAGGCTGCTGAACCCGATGGCCTGGCGATCTGTACGTACCCGATCGGCCAACTCATCACTGGATTCGAAACGCTGCGCCTGCTGGGCCAGTTCACTGCGGTGCGGTTCCAGCACCAGTGCCTTGAAGGTCTCGAAGGTACCGGAGCGGTCGTCGCGTGCATAGAGGTGTATCGGGCCGCCTGCCAAGCCCAGTTGCTCCCAATACTGGATCCGCCCCGAGAAGATGTGTGCCAATTGTTCGGTGGTGAGCTGTGGCAGGGGATTATCGGGGTGGACGAACACTGCAACACCATCCAGACCGATCACTTGCTCGGCACCGGCTGCACGCAAGTTACCCAGCGCCTTGAGCTGGCGCACCTCGGCATCGTTGATGGGGCGAGACGCTGCGGCCAGGTCGGCCTCGCCACGGCCAAGCGCGATAAAGCCGGTGCTCGAGCCGTGCGCCGCGATGTCGATGCGCAGAGGCTGGCCCTGGGCGTCAACGGCGGTTACCACGGTCTCGTTTGCCACAGCGCCTGGCCGTTGCTCGATCGCCGTTGCCTGCTGTGCCCAAAGATGCCCCTGCACCAGCGCAGGCAGCAGGGCCGCGCCGATGGTGTTGGAACCTTGCACGCGCAGCTGCACAGGCTCGGCCACGGCCGTCAGGGGGAGCAGGGGAAGCAGCAAGAGCAACAGACGGAGCATGCCGGGCGACCTTTGGCACAGAGTTGCCCGGCAGATTACGACAGTGGCGTGACCGAAATGTGACCATGGGCGTGCCAGCGCTAAGCTGTCGGGCTGCCTCAGGTGTGCGGAGCCTGCTTGGGCACTGCACCACCGGCATACTGCGGTTTCAGGTGCCCTTGGTCATCCAGCAGGTAAGCATCCATCACCTCGCGCACGACCGGCCCGGCCACCCGGCCGCCGGCCTCGCCGTTCTCGATCATCACGGCCACCACCACGCTCGGGTGCTCGGCAGGTGCAAAGCCGACGAACAGGGCGTTGTCGCGGTGGCGCTCCAGGGTCTTGTTGCGGTTGTAGCGCTCCCCCTGCTTGATCGCCACCACCTGCGCGGTGCCGCTCTTGCCGGCGATGCGGTATTGGGCGCCGGCTGCGGCGGCGCGGGCAATGCCGCGCGGGTCGTGCATGACCATCTGCATGCCCTGGCTGACCTGGTCCCAGGCATGCCGGTCGTGCAGCACGATGTCGGGCATCGGGTTCGGGTCCACCGGGGTTTCACCCCCCACGGTCATGGCCAGGTGCGGGCGGTGCCAAACGCCTTTGCTGGCCAGCAGGCTGGTGGCCTGGGCCAGTTGTAGCGGGGTGACCTGCATGTAGCCCTGGCCGATGCCCAGGATCAGCGTTTCGCCGGGGTACCAGGCCTGGCGGCGGGTGGCGCGTTTCCACTGGGCAGACGGCATCAAACCCGAAGCCTCTTCGTTCATGTCCAGCGAGACCTTATGGCCAAGGCCGAATTCGGCCATGTAGTCGTGCAGGCGGTCGATGCCGAGCTTGTGCGCCAGGTCGTAGAAGTAGGTATCGTTGGAGCGCATGATGGCGGTGTACATGTCTACCCAGCCATCGCCGCTGCGGTTCCAGTTACGGTACTTGTGTTCGTAGTTGGGCAGCTCGTAGTACCCGGGGTCGAACACCCGGCTGCCGGGGGTGATCACGCCACTGTCGAGGCCGGCGATGGCCACTTCCGGCTTGATCGTCGACCCCGGTGCATACAGCCCGCGCAGCACGCGGTTGAACAGCGGCCGGTCGATGGAATCGCGCAGGGCCGCGTACTGTTTGAAGCTGATGCCCTTGACGAACAGGTTGGGATCGAAACTGGGGTTGCTGACCATCGCCAGCACGTCGCCGTTGGCCGGGTCGAGCACCACCACCGCCCCACGGCGGTCGCCCAAGGCTTTTTCTGCAGCCACTTGCAGGTGGGCGTCGAGGCTCAGCACAATGTCTTCGCCTGGTGTAGGGGCCTGGTGCTTGAGCACGCGCATCACCCGGCCCTGGGCATTGGTCTCGACCTCCTCGTAGCCGACGTGGCCGTGCAGCTGGCTTTCGTAGAAGTGTTCGATACCGGTCTTGCCGATCGATTGGGTGCCGCGATACTCGGTGCTGTCGAGGGTCTTGGCTTCCTTTTCGTTGATCCGCCCGACGTAGCCGACCGAATGGGCGAAGTGCTCGGCCAGCGGGTATTCACGGATGAACTGCGGTTCTACATCCAGGCCCGGCAGGCGGAACTGGTTGACCGCTACCAGGGCGATCTGCTCCTCGGTCAGGCCAACCATCAGGGTGACCGGTTCAAACGGCTTGCGTCCACGGCGCAGGTCCTTGTCGAACTGCTTGCGGTCATCCTCGCCCAAGCTCAGGACCTGGGTCAGGGTGTCGAGCACCTTGGCCGAGTCGCCGGCGCGCTCACGGGTCATGGTCAGGTCGAAACTGGGCTTGTTGTCGGCCAGCACCACACCGTTGCGGTCGTAGATCAGCCCGCGCTCGGGGGCGATGGGCAGTACGTGCACGCGGTTGTTTTCCGATACCGCGCTTTGCTGGTCGTGTTGCAGCACTTGCAGCACGTAGAGACGGCCGATCAGCACGGCGACCAGGCTGAAGACCAGGGCAGCGCAAGCCAGGAGCCGGCGGTTGACCAGGTGCTTTTCCTTTTCGTGGTCCTTGAGGGGGATCGGTTGGGGCATGGGCGGTGGTGTGTCGGTTGAGCGCAAACCTGTGGGAGCCGGCCTGCCGGCGACTACGCCAGGCCAGCCAACATGGATGTAGACGAGTGCCATGCACTCGAATCGCCGGCAAGCCGGCTCCCACAAGGATGCGGGGCGGCGATGCTACGCGTGCCGGGGGCGCGCCTCAAGACAGGTGCGATGCGCGAAGCCGGGTATCCGGCGTTTCATCCCGGCATCAGGGCGCTGAAGGCCTGTATGAAGATTTGTTCATTCACCTGACTTGGCCGGCTTGAGACGGTGAATGGATGACTGGGGCAGGCCATTTGGTTAGAATGCCCGCGGGTGCTAGCTGCATGACGCAGTGACGCAGGTTAAATAACTACGCAGGTCGGGCCGCCGTGCGGGAGTTCTTGTGCCCATGCAAAAACACGTAATGCCCCGTGCCCAGCAAATTGCCCAACGCGCATTCGCCAACTTCGAACGCTTTCTGCATATCGAGGCCGTGAGCGGCGTAGTACTGTTGATCGCCGCCGTTGCAGCACTGATCTGGGCGAATTCGCCCGCTGCCGAAAGCTATGACGCCCTCTGGCACACGCCGATAAGCTTCGGTGTCGGCTCGCTGGTCTATTCCCAGTCACTGCATTTCTGGATCAACGACGGCCTGATGACCATCTTCTTCCTGGTCGTCGGTATGGAGATCCGTCGCGAAATTCATGAAGGCGCGCTGTCCAGCCTGCGCCAGGCCACGCTGCCGATGGCGGCGGCTGTCGGCGGTGTGGTGGTACCCGCGCTCATCTACCTGGCGTTCAATCATTCGCCTCCCGCGCAAGAGGGTTGGGCAGTGCCGACTGCCACAGACATCGCCTTTGCAGTGGGTGTGCTGGCGCTGCTGGGCAAGTCGATCCCTTCCAATGTGCGGGTGTTCCTGCTCGCCCTGGCGATCATCGACGACATCATCGCGGTGCTGATCATTGCCTTCTTCTACTCCGGTGGCCTGGATTACAGCGGTTTCGGCGTCGCCGCCATCGGCCTGCTGCTGGTGCTCGGCCTGCAGAAGATAGGTGTCGGTTCGGCCTATGCCTACATCATCCCCGGGTTCATCACCTGGCTGGGCATGTTGATGACCGGTGCCCACCCCACCTTGGCGGGCGTGGTGCTTGGCCTGATGACACCGGTTCGGGCCATGCCTTTGGGCGAGCGCCCACTGGAGGCCGTCACCCGCTTCACCGACGACCTGCTCGGCCGCGCCAAGGCACCGCAGATCGATGACAGCGAACTCATGAGCCCGCTGAAAAACCTGCGTGTGGCGCAGCGCGAGCTGGTCGCCCCAGTGCTGCGCGTGCAAGGCCATCTGCACCCTTGGGTGGCTTTCGCGATCATGCCGCTGTTCGCCCTGGCCAACGCCGGTGTCGGGTTGTCTGGTGTCGACCTGTCTGCCGATGGTCCTCACTGGGTGATGACAGGCGTCGCTGTGGCGCTGGTCCTGGGCAAGCCGTTGGGTATCGTGACGATCAGCTGGCTGATGGTACGTTTGGGCTGGTGCGCGTTGCCGGCGGGCGTTACCTGGCACGGCATCACGCTGATCGGGCTGTTGGCAGGCATCGGCTTTACCATGTCGATCTTCATTGCCAACCTGGCGTTCTCTGACCCTGGCGTTCTGGGTGCGGCCAAGCTTGGCGTACTGTCGGGCTCGGTCATTGCTGCTGTGATCGGCCTGGCATGGGGTGTGTGGAGCCTGCGCAAGGCAGCCAAGACGGCACCGGCCCAGGTAGGCTGACAGGCAAGCCGGGCAACGTACGGGTGGATGCACAATTTTTTTCTACAGGTGCATCCAATCTGCAACCTGGCGGGTATTACAGGTAGCGCGACTTCGCGCTGTCGATTACTCGCCAGGAGATTTGCACCATGAACAGCCCAGTTACCATGCTGATGCTCACAGGCGGTCTTGTCCTGATCGTGGCCAGCCAAGCCGCTCACGCTCAATCCGCGTTGCCCGACGCGGTCAAGGTTCCGGATGGCCACGCCGTCATGCTGGAAACCGTCGGTGTGGGCCAGGTCACCTACGAATGCCGCGACAAAGCCAATGCCCCCGGCCAGACCGAGTGGACATTCGTCGGCCCCAAAGCGGTACTCAAGGACAGGTCTGGCAAGGCGGTGGGCGACTATTTCGGGCCGCCCGCCACCTGGCAGGCCAAAGACGGCTCGAAGGTCACCGGCACCCAATTGGCCGTGGCGCCAGCGGCCAAGGGCGACCTGCCTTACCAGCTGGTTCAGGCCAGCCCGGCCGAAGGTAAAGGGGCCATGACCGGTGTGAGCTATATCCAGCGCGTTGCCACCCGCGGCGGTGTTGCGCCGGCAACTGCCTGCTCGATGCAAAACAAAGGTGAGCGCAAAATCGTTGATTACCAGGCTGACTATATCTTCTGGGCGGCAAAATGATGGCAGTGCGCATAGGCAGGTGAGCCACTGGCGTCTACGCTGATCGACAGCCCCCCGGCCCGATGGCTGGGGGAACCGTCCAGGGACTATAGGGCTGACCTTGCAGTGAACTCACCTTTGCCCCCTTTCGACTTTCAGCGTTGCCTTGAAGCCTGCGCACGGGGAGACCGCCGAGCGCTGCATGCACTCTACGAGGAGGAGGGCGCACGCCTGCTAGGTGTGGTGCGCCGTATCGCCCGCGACCACGCTACAGCAGAAGACATCCTGCACGATGCCTTCATTCGGATATGGTCCGGGGCTGCCAGCTTCGACCCTGCGCGCGGGTCTGCGCGGGGCTGGATCTATAGCGTGGCCCGGCACCTGGCGCTCAATTACATACGCGACACACGGCGCGAAGTCGTGCTGGATGAAGGGGCGTTTGACAGTGCACAAGTACCGTTGCCCTTCGCGAGTGATATCGATCTTATGGCGGACTCGGCCAAGGTTCACCGTTGCCTTGAGCAACTGGAACCCTCACGCAAGCTGTGCATCCTGCACGCGTATGTCGACGGTTGCAGCCATGCCGAAATCGCCGGGTTGCTGAACACACCGTTGGGTACCGTCAAAGCCTGGATCAAACGCAGCCTGAAGGCGTTGCGGGAGTGCATGGGATGAAGAAGCCACTGGGCGAAACCGCCGAGGCACTTGATGAGTTGGCCGGGGAGTATGTGTTGGGTACCTTGTCGGCCGAACAACATGAGGCCGTGCGCCAGCGCCTGACGGGGGATCAGCAGTTGCGTGGTGCCGTGGATGCCTGGGAGCAGCGGCTATTGGCGTTGAACGCACTCGCTGAGCCTTTGCCACCCAGCCCACGTTTGTGGGGGCGTATCAGCCGCAGCGTCGATGCACAGTCACAGTCACAGCCACAGCGCAAGGCGGCGTCAGCACAGCCAAGGCGCTGGTGGCATCGCCTGGTGCTATGGCAAGGCCTGGCGGGTGCAGGCCTGGTTGCCAGCCTGCTGTTGGCCTTCACGCTGCTGACCGCCAAGGCACCGGAGCCTTCCTACCTTGTGGTGCTGGTTGCGCCGGCAGACAGTGCCCCGGGGTGGGTGGTACAGGCAAGCGATGCCCGCAGCATTCAACTGATTCCCTTGGGGCAGTTCGCGGTACCGAGCGACAAGGTGCTGCAGTTCTGGACCAAGGGCGAACAGTGGCAGGCGCCACTGTCGCTGGGCCTGGTCAAACCTGGCGAGCAATATCGCGTGCCCGCGCATGACCTGCCTCCCCTGGAGCCCAACCAACTGTTCGAACTGACCCTGGAAAGAGCGGGCGGCTCGCCGACCGGACGCCCAACCGGGCCTGTGCAGTTCATCGGTCGAGCGGTGAAGGTGCTTTGACAGCGCCTTGCACAGGGGCAGTAAAAGCGGCGCCTGCGCGCCGCTCTACAGGCTTGCAGGCCGCTATCAATCGCCGGTAACCAACTGACGGGCCAACTGGTTGTGGCGCTCCAGCACCAGCGGCAGGTCGACGGTGGTGATGCGGCCGTCCTTGACCACTACACGGCCGTTTATCACGCTGGTATCGACCTGAGTCGGAGTGCAGAACACCAAGGCCGCAAGCGGGTCATGGTGTGCGCCTGCGTAGGCGACATGGCCGAGGTCGAAGGCGACGAAGTCGGCGACCATGCCCGGCGCCAAGGCGCCGATGTCATTACGGTTGAGCACCTTGGCACCGCCGAGGGTGGCGATTTCCAGCGCTTCGCGTGCGGTCATCGCATCAGGGCCGAAGCCGACACGCTGCAGCAGCAGCGCCTGGCGCACTTCACCGATCATGCTGGCGCCATCGTTGGAGGCCGAGCCGTCGACGCCCAGGCCTACGGGCACCCCGTGGTCGCGCATCTTGCGGATCGGTGCAATACCCGAGGCCAGGCGCATGTTTGAGCATGGGCAGTGAGCCACGCCGGTGCCGGTACGGGCGAACAGCTCGATGCCGTGCTGGTCGAGTTGCACGCAGTGCGCGTGCCACACATCGTGGCCGACCCAGCCCAGGTCCTCGGCGTATTCGGCAGGGGTCATGCCGAACTTTTCGCGGCTGTAAGCGATATCGTTGACGTTTTCAGCCAAATGGGTGTGTAGCGAAACCCCGTAGTTGCGTGCCAGCACCGCCGCTTCACGCATCAGGTCGCGGCTGACCGAGAACGGCGAGCAGGGCGCCACGACCACACGCAGCATCGAGCCATGGCTGGCGTCGTGGTAGTCCTCGATCAGGCGCTGCGACTCCTTGAGGATGTCGCTTTCCTTTTCCACCACCGAGTCTGGCGGCAGCCCGCCTTGGCTGCGGCCCACGCTCATGCTGCCGCGTGCAGCATGGAAACGCATGCCGATTTCCCCGGCGGCGTGGATGCTGTCGTCGAGCTTGCAGCCATTGGGGTAGATGTACAGGTGGTCGCTGGAGGTGGTGCAGCCGGAGAGAATCAGTTCGGCCATCGCGGTCTGGGTCGATACCGCGATCATCTCGGGCGTCAACCGTGCCCAGATCGGGTAAAGGTTGGTCAGCCAGTTGAACAGTTCACCGTCCTGGGCCGCCGGGACCACGCGGGTGAGGCTTTGATACATGTGATGGTGGGTGTTGACCAGCCCCGGGATGACCACCTTGCCGGTCATGTCCAGAATCTCGTCGGCGTGCTGGGGCAGCTCGTCGCTGGGGCCGACCTGCTTGATCAGGTTGTCTTCTATGAACAGGCCGCCGCGTCTGATCTCGCGGCGCTCGCCGTCCATCGTCACCAGCAGTTCGGCGTTCGTTATCAGCAAAGTCTTGGGCATAGGTATTCCTTCCCGCCAAGGGCGGGGTGCAATTCGTCAGTGCGGACACCTGGTTTTTTCTCGAGGGCAACCAGGCTCGGTGTGGAAAACACGGCGTTGGCAGCAGGGCCAGTCAGCGCAGCCGCGCACGCGCCGACACCGCTGAGTCACGAAGACTAGGCGCGAGACGGCGGATGGGTGCATAGGGCGACGGGTGAACGGCGAATGCGTCGATTCGCAGAGGGCGCTCGAAGGGATTGAGCAGATAGGGGTAATGCATGGCTTTAGCCTGTCGCAATACGCAGCGGCGATTACCACTGTCGTAGGCGCGGGTTGATGTAACCAGAAATGTTCATTTTTGTATACGAAAAATTCTGCATTGAATGTCGAGGTGGTGCCGCGGCGCTTTGCGCAGTACATGGCCTGGTTTATGTTGGGTGCCCAAGGCATGCACTTCGACAGGACGCCACCAATGCCATCGTCAACCCGATTGATCAGCACCCTGTGCCCTGGCCAGCCAATGGGCTTGGGCCGACCAGCCGCTGCCCGCGCCCCCGGAGCTTGGGTCAGGTTACCGCTCCGGCCTGCAACCGGTTCACGCCACCCGGCACATGGTGGCGGCTGCCAACCCGCTGGCCAGCGAAGCCGGGCGGGCGATGCTGCGCGCCGGTGGCAGTGCCATCGATGCGGCAATTGCCATGCAGATGGTACTCACCCTGGTGGAGCCGCAGTCCAGCGGCATTGGCGGTGGGGCGTTCATCCTGTACTGGGACGGCAAACGGGTACAGGCATTCGACGGCCGCGAGACCGCGCCGGCCGCAGTGACGCCAACGCTGTTCCTGCAACCGGACGGCACTCCGATGCCGTTCCGCGCAGCGCAGATCGGCGGGCGCTCGGTAGGCGTACCTGGGGTGCTGCGCGCCTTGAAAATGGCGCACGAGCAACATGGCAAGCTACCGTGGCATCAACTGTTCGCGCCGGCCATTGCCTTGGCGCGCAGTGGCTTCCCTGTGTCCGAGCGCCTGCATGCGTTGCTGGCGGGTGACCCTTTCATCGCCGGTTCACCCACCATGGCCCGCTATTTCCTGGATGAGCACGGCCAGCCGCTGGCGGTGGGTGCGCTGCTGCGCAACCCCGAACTTGCCCACACCTTCGAACGCATCGCACAACAGGGCGTCGATGCGTTCTATACCGGTGAAATTGCCGAAGCGATCGTCACCCAGGTACAGGCGCATGCCAATGCCGGGCTCCTGTCACTGGAGGATCTGCGCCAGTACCAGGCCAAGGAGCGCACGCCGTTATGCGGCCCTTACAAGGCCTGGCAGATCTGCGGCATGCCGCCGCCATCGTCAGGTGCAGTGACCGTGCTGCAGACCTTGGGCATCCTCGAGGCGCTGCAGCACGCCATGCCACAACGCGACCTTGCGAAGCTGCCGCCCAGCGTCAGTGCTTCGCCGGCAGGCCTTGAGCCTGCGCCGCTGGCCGTTCACCTGATCGCCGAGGCCGAACGGCTGGCCTACGCCGACCGTGCCCAGTACCTGGCCGACAGCGACTATGTGCCGATACCGCTCAAGGCATTGACCGCCCCGGGGTACCTGGCCGGGCGGGCCGAGTTGATCGGCGACTTCAGCATGAAACATGCGCGGCCGGGCAAGCCGCAGGGCGCGGACCTGGCCTTGGCCCCGGACCGTTCGCCGTTGCGCATCTCCACCTCGCACCTTTCGGCGGTGGATGACAGCGGTCAGGCGCTGGCCATGACCACTTCGGTGGAGGCGGCGTTCGGTTCGCACCTGATGGTCAAGGGCTTCCTGCTGAACAATCAGTTGACCGACTTTTCCTTCATCCCACAGGAGAAGGGCAAGCCCGTTGCCAACCGGGTTGAACCGGGCAAGCGGCCGTTGTCGGCGATGGCCCCGACCCTGGTGTTTTCGCAGGCGTCCGGGGAACTGGTGGCCAGCCTCGGATCACCCGGTGGCTCGCAGATCATCGGCTACGTGAACAAGGCGCTGGTGGGTTTGCTGGACTGGCGGCTCGACCCGCAACAGGCCAGCAACCTGCCCAACTTCGGCAGCCGTAACGCCGGTACCGAAGTGGAAGCCGGGCTGATCAGCCCGGCGCTGGTCCGGCAATTGGCGGCCTGGGGCCATGAGGTGACGCCCATGACCATGACCAGCGGCATGCAGATCATCCAGCGTACCGGCGCAGGCTGGGCGGGGGGCGCCGACCCGCGGCGCGAAGGTGTGGCGCTTGGCGATTAGCCGTGGTAGAAGACAACCTTGTCATTCAAAAGTTGAATACCAGGATGTCTATCAGCGTTAAATCGAATAGGGCTCTGTTCGACCTCGACCTGCTGCGTGCCATTGTCGTGGTGGCCGATTGTGGCAGCTTCACCACCGCTGCCGCACGCCTGCATTCGACGCAATCGACCATCAGCCAGAAAGTCCGGCGTCTCGAGGACATGGTCGGCCACCG
Organism: Pseudomonas sp. TR47; assembly: GCF_044143025.1. Classification (NCBI taxonomy): domain Bacteria; kingdom Pseudomonadati; phylum Pseudomonadota; class Gammaproteobacteria; order Pseudomonadales; family Pseudomonadaceae; genus Pseudomonas; species Pseudomonas sp. TR47. Next base: position 31,053 of record NZ_JBHFCS010000017.1, read on the forward strand.
CCTGCTGGTGCGCGGTAACCGTGACGTGTTGCCGACCGACGCCGGCCAGACCTTGCTCGGCTACGCCCGGCACATGCTGGCATTGAACGACCAGATGCTCGAAGCCTTGGCCGGTGCCATGGTCGGCGTCACCGTCCGTTTGGGCGTTCCCGAAGATTTCGTTGGCGGGCGCACCACCAACGCGCTGTCGGCATTCAGCCGGCTGCACCCGCAGGTCAAGCTGGAGGTCACCAGCGGCCTGTGCCGCGACCTCAGCCAGGCCTATGACAACGGCGAACTTGACCTGGTATTGCTCAAGCAGCGACGCAACAGCCGCGAAGGCGTGGCGTGCTGGCCCGAGCGCCTGCAGTGGATCGACAGTGCACGCATGCCGTCCTTCGAGCTCGACCCGATCCCGCTGGTGACCTTTCCGCCACGCGGGTTGTACCGCGATGACATGATCACCGCCATCGAAGGCATGGGCCGGCGCTGGCGCATCAGTTTCACCAGCTCCAGCCTCAGTGGCATCCAGGCCGCGGTGGCCGACGGCATGGGCATCAGCCTGTTGCCACCACGGGCGGCGACCCCTGAGCATCGGGTGCTTGGCAAGCAACACGGGTTGCCGGAGGTGGACAGCTACGAAATCGTCATCGTCCACCGGCCGACGGCGGATGTGATGGTCACGGCACTGGCCCAGGTGATGTCGCAGGTGCTGGAGGGGGGAGGGATCTGAAGCCTGTACGGCCCCGTCGCCAGCGTGCCGGCGATGGGGCCCGGAAGGTCAGTGCATTACGGCATGCCCAGCCACTGCGGCAGTGCCAGCGAAATGAACGGCACGTAAGTCACCAGCACCAGGAACAGCAGCAGGATCGACAGCCACGGCAGTGCGGCGCGAATCGTCTGCCCCAGCGTCAGGCCCGTCACCGCTGAAGTCACGAACAGGTTCAGCCCCACCGGCGGATGCACCAGGCCGATCTCCATGTTCACCACCATGACGATGCCCAGGTGAATCGGGTCGATCCCAAGCTTCATGGCGATCGGGAAGAAGATCGGCGCCAGGATCAGGATGATCGCCGACGGCTCCATGAAGCTGCCCGCCACCAGCAGTACCACGTTGACCATGATCAGGAAACCGATCGGCGTCAGGCCTTCGGACATCACCCACTGGGTGATCTGCTGAGGGATCTGCTCGGTGGTCAGCACATGGGCAAACAACATGGCGTTGGCGATGATGAACAGCAGCATGATGGTCAGCCGGCCCGACTCCAGCAACACCTTCGGGCAGTCGCGCAGGCGCATGTCCTTGTACACGAACAGCGCGATGAACGCCGAGTACACCGCTGCCACGGCGGCCGCCTCGGTGGGGGTGAACATGCCGCTGTAGATGCCGCCCAGGATGATCACCAGCAGCAACAGCCCCCAGAACGCGCGCCTGGCGGTGCTCAACCATTCGGCAAAACTGGCACGAGGTTGTGCGGGCAGTTTCTTGATCCGGGCGACGATGTAGATCGTCACCATCAGCGCCAGGCCCAGCAGGATGCCTGGCACCACACCGGCCATGAACAGCTTGCCTACCGAGGTTTCGGTCGCCGCCGAGTACACCACCATGACGATCGATGGCGGAATCAGGATGCCCAGGGTGCCGGCGTTACAGATGATCCCCGCGCCGAACTCGCGGGGGTAACCGGAGCGCACCATGCCGGCAACGGCAATCGAGCCCACCGCCGCGACCGTGGCCGGCGACGAGCCCGACAACGCGGCGAACAGCATGCATGCCAGCACTGCGGCAATGGCCAGGCCGCCACGGATGTGCCCGACACAGGCGTTGGCGAAGTCGATCAGCCGCTGGGCCACGCCACCGGTGGTCATGAACGCGCCCGACAGCAGGAAGAACGGGATGGCCAGGAAGGTGTAGCTGTCGGAGGTCTCGAACAGCTTGATCGCCAGCGAGCTCAGTGAGTCCTGGCTGAACATCAGGATTGAAAGTGCGCCCGACAAGCCCAGCGAAATTGCGATCGGCACGCCCAGGAACATGAACACGAACAACAACAGGAACAGGCAGATAACCGTCATCAGTGATGCTCCTCACCCGGGTTGGCCAGCTTGCTCGCCTCTGCAGCCTCGTCGGCCAGGCCCAGGCCATACTGGCGATGGGTGAACAGGCGATAGAGGATCTCCAGGTAGCGGACAATGACCAAGGCGAAACCGAAGGGCACGATCAGCGCAATATGGCCAACCTTGATGCCATAGCGGTCCAGGTCTTCGGCGCCGATGCCGGCCACCAGCACTGCGCTTACCCATTTGATGCTGGCCACCAGGAACAGCCCGGCATACGCCAGGCAACAGGCACAGGCGATCATCGCCAGCACCCGTTGCACTGGTTTGCGGGTGCGCCGCACCAGTACGTCGACCCCCAGGTGGCCGGCGGTGCGCACGCCATAGGCAATACCGAAAAAGATCAGCCAGCCGAACAGCGCCTTGGTCAGGGCGATGCTCCAGGTCATTTCCTGGGCGTAACCCATCAGGTGGTCGCCGATGCCCAGCAGCAGGTCACTGGCAAAAGCCCAGTGGTCACTGAGCGTGTAGAACACGGTATAGAGGTTGTTCAGTGCTACGTAGACGAAGGTCACCAAGGTCATGGCCGCCAGGAGAAGGGCGATCATGCCCTCCTCGAAGTGCTCCCAGACACGCCTGAGCGATTGCATAGGAATTCTCCAGACAGAGAGAGGGCTGGCCACCTGTGCAACAGGTGGCCGGGGCAGGGCGGGCGGCTGTCAGGAAGCCTTGTTGGCGGCCTCGGCTGCCTTGATCAAGTCAGCGCCGATCTGATCGGAAAACTTGTCCCACACCGGGCGCATGGCCTCACGCCATTGCTGGCGCTGCTCGGCAGTCAGGGCATCGATCTCGCTGGTCTTGGCATCGATGATTTTCTGCCTGGAGGTCTGGTTGAGGGCTTCGGCCTGTTTGTTCACCTCGACGGTGACCTGGTCCATGAGCGTTTGCAGCTCGCCACGTACGTCCTCAGGCAGGCCGTTCCAGAACTTGGCGTTGGTGATCACCATGTAGTCGATCAGGCCGTGGTTGGTCTCGGTGAAGAACGGCTGCACCTCGTTGACCTTCTGGCTTTCGTAGTTCGACCAGGTGTTTTCGGTGCCATTGACCGTGCCGGTCTGCAGGCCCTGATAAACCTCGGCAAAGCTCATCTTGCGCGGGTTGGCACGGATCGCCTTGAACTGCTCTTCGAGCACGCTGGAGGCTTGCACGCGGAATTTCAGGCCGCGGGCATCTTTGGGCAGGATCACTTTCTTGTTGGCCGACAGCTGCTTGAGGCCGTTGTGCCAGTAGGCCAGGCCGTGGATGCCTTTGTCGTCCATCGAGGTCAGCAGTGCCTTGCCCTGCGGGCCTTGCTGGAAGCGGTCGACGGCCGCCAGGTCGTCGAACAGGAACGGCAGGTCGAAGATCTGCACCTGTTTGTTGTAGTGCTCGAACTTGGCCAGTGAAGGCGCCAGCATCTGTACATCACCCAACAGTAGCGCTTCCATCTCCTTGCCGTCGCCGAACAGCGACGAGTTGGGGTAGACCTCGACCTTGACCTTGTCCTTGAGCTGCGGGTCCGCCGCCACCAGCTTCTGGAACATCAGTGCACCTTGGCCTTTGGGCGTGCTGTCGGCCACCACGTGGGCGAACTTGATGATGATCGGATCGGCAGCCTGTGCAAGGCCGGCCATGGACACTGCGGCGGCGCAGAACAGCGCTTGGGTCAGCTTGAACATCGATGTCACCTCAGATTTATTTTTGTAGGAGGATGGATGTAACGATGGACCAATGGCTTGCGTGTGGTGAATTAGCATTTGTGTAAGGCGGCATTCGGTATAGCCGAACGCCAACCCAGTTCAACCGGACGCCTGTGCCAACAACCGCTGCGCCCGCAACACGACCGGCGCATCCACCATCTGCCCGTCCAGCTGAAACGCACCGGCCCCGTTCGCTGCGGCGCTCGCCGCCAGCACCCGCCGGGCCCAGGCCAGCGCTTGGGCGTCGGGTGCGAGTGCCGCGTGAATCACCGGCACTTGCCTGGGGTGAATGCACAACGCCCCGCCATACCCCAGGTCGTAGGCATGCCGCATTGCCTGGTGCAACCCTTCGGCGTCGCCAATGGCAGGAAACACGCCATCGAGCGGCGGCAGCAGGTCGGCACCCCGCGAGTGTAGCTGCACGGCCATGCGCGCCTGGTCGAGAAACTGCCTGGCAGCGGCGCTGTCGGTGTTCAAGTGTAGATCCAGCGCCAAGTCGAGGCTGCCGAACGACAACCGCTCGACCCCCTCGGCATGGGCGATCTGCTCCAGCGCGAGCAGGCCCTTGGCGCTTTCGATAATGGGCCATACCGGTTTGCCGGTGTGCCGGGCAACGGCCACCTGTGCGGCGTTTTCCACCTTGGGCAGCAGCACGCCGGCGATGCCAGGCTGCTGCGCGCAGAAGGCCAGGTCTGCCGCATGCTCGGCGTGCTGCGGCGCATTCACCCGGACCCACACCGACGCCAATGGCGTGGCCTGCAGGAACGCCTCCAGGTGGTCCCGGGCCTGGCGCTTGAGGGGTTCCTCCACGGCATCCTCGAAATCGACGATGACGGCATCGGCCCCTGCCGCCAGCGCCTTGGCGAAACGCTCAGGCCGGCTGCCGGGTACGAACAGTGCAGAGCGCACGCTGTTCATACCACACCACCTGCGGCCAGGCTGGCTTGCTCTGCCGGGCTGAAGCCCAGCTCGCCGAGGATGCCCTGGGTGTGTTGCCCCAGCGCCGGCACGGCGTCCATGCGCGGGGCAAAGGCCGCGTTGCGCCCTGGTGGCAGCAGCGAGGGCAGCTTGCCGGCCGGGCTGTCCACTTCACGCCAGCAGCCGCGGGCCTGCAACTGCGGGTGTTGCCACACCCCGTGCATGTCGTTGACCCGGGCGTTGGCGATTTGCGCATCTTCAAGGCGTGCCACTACCTCGTCCAGCGACAGGCTGGCGAAGCCCTCGATGATGATCTGCCGCAGCACCTCGCGGTTATCCGAGCGCTTGAAGTTGGCATTGAAGCGGTCATCACTGGCCAGCGCCGGGTCAAGCAGCACCTTTTCGCAGAACAAGGCCCATTCCCGTTCGTTCTGCAGGCCAAGCATGATGGTGCCGCCACCGCCGGTTGGGAACGGCCCATACGGGTAGATGGTGGAGTGCGAAGCGCCGGCACGCGGGGGAGGCGGCGCGCCGTCGTAGGCGTAGTACATCGGGTAGCCCATCCACTCCACCAGGCTTTCGAGCATCGACACGTCGATGCGGCTGCCGATGCCGGTCTTGTCACGCAGCAGCAACGCCGAGAGCACGCCGGTATAGGCGTACATGCCGGCGGCGATATCGGCGATCGAGCAGCCGGCCTTGGCCATGTCGTTTTCGCCAGGGCCACCGGTTACCGAGAGAAAGCCGCCTTCGCTCTGGATCAGCAGGTCGTAGGCCTTTTTCTTTTCATAAGGGCCGCCTTCGCCATACCCGGAGATATCGCACACGATAAGCCCTGGGAAGCGGGCGTGCAGGGCGTCGAACGACAAGCCCATACGCGCTGCCGCGCCCGGTGCGAGGTTTTGCACCAGCACATCCGCCTTGGCCAGCAGGGCCTCGAGAATACCGTCGGCGGCGTCCTGCTTGAGGTCCAGGGTGAGGCTTTCCTTGGAGCGGTTGGTCCATACGAAGTGCGAGGCCAGGCCATCGACACGCTGATCGTAGCCGCGGGCGAAGTCGCCGCTGCCAGGGCGCTCGACCTTGATCACGCGGGCGCCGAGGTCGGCCAGTTGGCGGGTGCAGAAGGGGGCCGCGATAGCGTGCTCCAGGCTGATCACGGTGATGCCGTCCAGCGGGCGGGGCGTTGTTTGGGTCATAGGGTCACCTGTTGGTGTTCAGTGCAGATCAGCCAGCGAGCGGGCGTCGCGCAGTTGCCAGACGCGCTCGATCAATGCCTGGCCCTGGGCCGGGCTGCGCGCGCCGGAATACGCCAGCAGGCGCTGAAACTTGGCCTCAAGCTCCGGGCGCGACAGGGTGTTGCCGGGGTCGCCTTTAGGTTCGTCGATGGCGGCGCTGAAGCTGCGGCCGTCGGTGCAGGTAACGTCCACGCGGCCCAGCCACCTCTTGGGGTAGGCGGCGTCCACTTCGGCGTCCAGTTGCATCTCGACGTGCTCGCGAAACTTCGCGACCTGTGGGTCGGTGAGCGCCAGGTCACGGAAGTCGATGAGTTGCGCGCTGCCATGCACTGCAATCAGGCCGAGTACGGTACCCATTGAGAACTTGGCCTGGTGCACGGTGGCAGGTGTGGTGACGCGGCCAAGCACATCGATCGCACCCTGATGCACGCGGGTGACGACCCTGGCGATCTGTTCATGGCCAAGGCCTTCGCGCTGCATCAGCAGCAGCAAGGCATCGGCGGCGGGGTGGGTATGGCGACACGAAGCGTGGTACTTGAACGAGGTTTCCACCAGCGCCCAGCGCGTGCCCAGGCGGTCGCTCAGGCGCGCCGGGTCGGCATCGCTGGACATGCCGGCGGCCATGCCCTGTTCGCCTTCGAGGATATTGCGTGCACCGCTCAGGCCATCGGCGGTGAGGTAGGCGGCCAGCAAGCCGTCGGCGGCGGCCTTGGCGGTATGTAACTGCTTCGAATCGGCGGCGTCGCGCAGGAACTCCCATAGCCCGGCGGCCTGGGTGCCGGCGCTGCCGAGCAGGTTGATGAACTGCGCCTGGTTGAAGCCCAGCAGTTTACCCACCCCGACTGCTGCGGCCAGGGTGCCGACAGTGGCGGTGGTATGGAAGATGCGGTAATGCGAGCGACCGAGGAATTCACCGATGCGGATGCCGGCTTCATAGCCGGCGACTGCAGCCAGCAGCAGGTCCTGGCCAGACTTGCCAAGGTCCTGTGCCGCCGCCAGTACGGCAGAAAACACCACGGTCGCCGGGTGCAGCACCGAGCTGTTGTGCAGGTCGTCCTGCTCGACCAGGTGCGAGGCCGCGCCATTGACCAGGGCAGCGAAGTAGGGGGATGACGTGCGCCCGCTGGTCAATACTCGAGCATTGCCCTGCGCAGGCCCCATGCGTTCGGCATAGCGCTCGAACAGCGGGATCGGGTGCGCGCCTTGGCTGGCCAGGGCCGAGCCAAGCCAGTCCAGGAACAGGTCTTCAGTGCGGTCCAGCACGTGGCCGGGCAGGTGTGCGTAACGCAGGTCGGCGAGAAAGCCGGCCAGGGCGTGGGTATGTTGCATGCTCAGGCCCTCAGAAGCTGCGCGGCAGTTCGAGCAGGTGCTCGGCCACGTAGGACAGGATCAGGTTGGTGGAAATCGGCGCCACCTGGTACAGGCGGGTCTCGCGGAATTTGCGCTCAACGTCGTACTCGCAGGCGAAGCCAAACCCGCCATGGGTTTGCAGGCACGCATTGGCGGCTTCCCACGAGGCCTTCGCCGCCAGGTACTTGGCCATGTTGGCGCTGGCCCCGGCATTCTGCCCGCTGTCGTATTCGGCGCAGGCGCGCCAGCGCATCAGGTCGGCGGCTTCGATTTCGATGTGCGCTTCGGCGATGGGGAACTGCACGCCCTGGTTCTGCCCGATCGGCCGGCCGAACACCACGCGGTCACGGGCATAGGCGCTGGCTTTTTCGACGAACCAGCGGCCGTCACCGATGCACTCGGCGGCAATCAAGGTACGCTCTGCGTTGAGGCCGTCGAGGATGTACCTGAAGCCTTTGCCTTCTTCGCCGATCAGGCTGCTGGCCGGCAGTTCCAGGTTGTCGAAGAACAGCTCGTTGGTCTCGTGGTTGACCATGTTGGCGATCGGCTGCACGGTCAGGCCCTTGCCAATGGCGTCGCGCAGGTCGACCAGGAAGATCGACATGCCCTCGGACTTTTTCTTCACCTCAGGCAAAGGCGTGGTGCGGGCCAGCAGGATCATCAGGTCGGAATGCTGGACCCGCGAGATCCACACTTTTTGCCCGTTGATCACGTACTTGTCGCCCTGGCGCACCGCAGTGGTCTTGATCTTGGTGGTGTCGGTACCGGTGGTGGGCTCGGTCACACCCATCGACTGCAGGCGCAGCTCGCCACTGGCCAGCTTGGGCAGGTAGTGGCGCTTCTGTTCCTCGCTGCCATGGCGCAGCAAGGTGAACATGTTGTACATCTGCCCATGCACGGTGCCGGAGTTGCCACCGCAGGCATTCACTTCTTCGAGGATGACCGAGGCTTCAGCCAGGCCCAGGCCCGATCCGCCGTACTGCTCCGGAATCATCGCCGACAGCCACCCGGCATCGGTCATGGCTTTTACAAAGGCTTCAGGGAAGCCTTTTTCTTCATCGATTTTGCGCCAGTAGCTGGCGTCGAATTCGGCGCACAAGGCGCGCACGCCTTCGCGGATGGCATTGAGGTCATCACTGTCGTACGTATGCATGCGGGGTTCCCCTGTCCAGTTCTCAGTCGAAAAGCACGTCGGCGCTCTGCGCCACGCCGTCGGCATTGCCGGCCCACAGTTGCGCCTGGCCCGGTGCGCCGATGCGCCCGGCCACTTCGAATGGCGTGGGCACGGTCAGTGGGCGTACGCCGCGATAGGCGAATTGGCGCAGGCGCTTGCCAGGGTTGGCGCGCAGGAAGGCGCGCAGGGTGAGGGTGGCGATCAAGGGGCCGTGCACGACCAGGCCGGCGTAGCCTTCGGTGCCGGTGACATAGGGGTGGTCATAGTGGATGCGGTGGCCGTTGAAGGTGACGGCGGAGTAACGGAACAGCAGAGTCGGGGAGGGCGTGACGGCCTCGCTCCAGTCGCCTGGGGCGGTTGGCGCGGCGCTGCTCAGTTTGGGTGGGTTCGGTTCGCGGTAGACGATATCCTGCTCTTCACGTACGCACAGTTCGCCCTGCTGGGAGTACTCGTGGCGCACCGTGACGAACAGCAATGCGCCACTGCGCCCATGCTTTTCCTCGATATTTACGATGGTCGACAGGCGATGGGCCTCGGCGCCGACCTTGAGCGGGGAAATGAACTCGACACGGCCCCCGGCCCACATGCGGTTGCGGTTATCGGCGGGGGGCAGAAAGCCGCCGCGCGCCGGGTGACCATCGCTGCCCAGTAGCGTTTCGGCCACCGGTTCCTGGAAAAAGCACCACATCCATAGCGGCGGCAGGGGCTGCCCCACGGCGGGGGCGGCTTCGCCGAAGGTGGCGGCGATACGTTTGATCAGGTTGCGGCTCAGCTCATCGACGGCCTCTTCCGTGCGGCCGGTCCAGGCGCTGTAATCCGTGGGCGGGTGCGTAGCAGTCATAACCATTGGCCTCTGCATTTGTTGTTATGCAGCGATCATGCGAGGCACCTGGCATTCTGTGAATTTGCATTTATGTAAGGCAGCGTTCATGTATGCTGAACGCCTGCTCCATATTCGGATAGGCCCATGCATTTTGATCTGGCAGACCTGAGGCTGTTCATTCATATCGGCGAGTCACCGAGCCTGACCCAAGGCGCGCGGCGGGCATTCCTCTCACCGGCAGCCGCGAGTGCGCGCGTCAAGGCCCTGGAGGCGCAGCTCGACACGCGCCTGCTGTACCGCGACAGTCGCGGCGTCGAACTGACCCCGGCCGGGCAAAAACTGCTCATGCACGCACGGCTGATCATGCGCCAGGTGGACTACCTGAAAGCCGAATTCGCCCAGTTCGGCACCGATTCGGCCGGGCATATCCGCATCTTTGCCAACACCACCGCGGTCACCGAGTTCCTGCCCGAAGTGCTGGCGGGCTTTCTCGCCAAACGTCCCGGCGTGACCGTGGACCTGCAGGAGCGCCTGTCGCGGGATATCGTGCGCGGTGTACTCGATGGCAGCAGCGACATGGGCATCATTGCCGGCCCCGTGGAAGCCAGCGGTTTGCAGGTGCTGCACTTCAGTACCGACCGGCTGGTACTGATCGTGCCGGCAGGGCATGAGCTGGCTGCCAGCAGGCAGGTCACGCTCAAGCAGACGCTGGCGTTCCAGCATATCGGCCTGCACGACGGCAGCACTTTGCTCAGCTTCCTGCGCGACCATGTCGAACGCATGGGCCTGAATCTGTCGCTGCGTATCCAGCTGTCGAGCTTCGAGGCCATATGCCGGCTGGTGGAGGCGGGCGTGGGGATTGGCATCATCCCCGAGTCGGCGGCTGTCCGGCACAGCCAGACCATGAACCTGGTCACCATCGAGCTGGATGAAGCGTGGGCGGTGCGCGAGCGCAGCATTCTGGTGCGCGAGCTGGATGCGTTGCCAGGGACGGTGAGGGCGTTGATCGCCACCTTGATGCCTGAGGGGGCAGACAGCGCACTGCAACCGCCCCCGGCCCCCTAGAAGAAACTGCGCTGAGCCTTGAACGTCAGCATGCTCTCGCAATACGTGTTGATACCGGCATAGGCACCGCAGCCCCCGCCGTTGAGGTCGGAGTTGCTGTAGATCAGGTTCAGGTCGATGCCCAGCCAGGGGCGCGACAGCTCCAGCGACCAGTCGGAGAACGCATTCACCTGGCTGCCGTCGCCGATGGTGAAGGGCGTGCCCAGGCGGTGATGGGCGAGTTTGACCGTGAGGTCGATGTCGAACAGCGGCAACTGGCCAAAATCGGCGAACAGGGTGCCGGTGCGATTGTCCGGGTTGTCACGCCAGGCCCCGCCGATTCGGCTGCCCATGACCGAAATGCCGCCATACAACGCATAGCTGTCCGGCCCTGCGATGTTCGGCTGGCTGTAGTGGATCAGGCCTACTTCGTAACCCAGTGTGCTGTCGAAGTGGTGCTTGTAGCCCAGGTAGCTGTCTAGGCGCAGTGTGGAATCAGGCGTCACGCCCATGCTCGGCGCGTACTGGCCCACGTACCAACCGCTTGGGTGGCTGAGGTCCAGGCCACCGTGAAAGGCGCCGCTGGCGCTGGGCGAGATCAGCCCCTGGGCCATGCTGCGTGAAGGCGTGGTGCCAAGTTTGAAGTCGAAATCGCCCAGTTGGCGTTGGATCTGCTGCGCTTGCAGCACCGGGCTGAACAGCAGGGCCGCACTGAGCAACAGAAGGGGCCTGGTCATGGTCACCGTCCTGGAAGGCTTGCGCTTGAGCGGCACAGGATACCCGTGTTGGCTGGCGGGGAAAACAGCGTGGTCTGCTTCAAACGGGTGGTGATGTCGATCAGGGGCCGCACGTGAGCGTATGGCCTGGCTTTCAATTCAACCTTTTATCGCCCCGGCCGGCTCAGCCACCTCGGTCACCACCTGTTCGCTGGCGGCGCGCAGGATCACGCGTTTGCGCAGCTCGTACTCATCCAGGGAGAGTGCCTGGCGCTGGATGGCTTCGAGCTGAAGCTGGCGGGTTTCTTCTGCGGTGTAGGGGCGCAGTTCGGGGTGGGTGGCGCAACCGCTGAGCACGGCAATGGCAGTGGCGGACAGGGTGGCGAACAGCAGGCGGGCCGTGGTGTTCATCGGCAAGCTCCAGGATTCGGGAGATGGGTGTGTGACGAATCGATGGAGCAAGATTATTGAGCCGACGCGATCATTAGAAATTGCCATTCTCGATAGTGACTATCGATAGCACCGTGTGATGACGGCAGCCTTTGCTAACCTTAAGTTCCACGCGGTATGGGCCAGAGGGATACTGTGATGCGCATGCCATTGTTATGTGCCGTGGCGCTGCTTTGCCTGGGTGGTGAACCAGGCCTGGTCCAGGCGCAAGAGCCTGCCCCGGCCGCCGAGGCGGCACCTGCCAAGCAGGCGGTGTTCAACCCCGAGCAACTGGACCAGATGCTCGCGCCGATTGCGCTGTATCCCGACGCGCTGCTGGCACAGGTACTGATGGCCGCCACCTATCCCGGTGAAGTGGCCGAAGCAGTGACGTGGTCCAAGGCCAATCCCAAGGCTCAGGGTGATGAGGCTGTCAAACAAGTGGCGACGCAGGCCTGGGACCCGAGTGTCCAGGCATTGGTGGCGTTCCCGCAGGTGCTGGTGGTTCTCGGGCAGGACCCGGTGTGGGTGCAGCGCCTTGGGGATGCGTTTCTGGCCCAGCCTGATGACGTGATGGGTGCCGTGCAGCGTCTGCGCCAGCAGGCCAAGGCCGCAGGCAACCTGCAGAGCAACCAGTACCAGAACGTCACGGTGCAGGCTGCCCCGGCAGCCGCGCCCAGCTCGCAAGCGGCGCCGGCCAGCAGTTCGTCCTCCAGCACCATCATCATCCAGCCGGCCGACCCGCAGGTGGTGTATGTGCCCACCTACAACCCGACCACCGCTTACGGAACCTGGGCCTACCCCGCATCACCGCCGGTGTATTACCCGCCATCGCCGCTGTACTACGCCGGCAGCGCGCTGTTGGCCGGGCTGGCGTTCGGTACTGGCGTTGCGATCGTCAACTCGCTGTGGGGCGATTGCGACTGGGGGCGCAACGACATCGATATCGACGTCAATCGTTACAACAACATCAACGTCAACAACCGCATCGCCAACAACCAGAACACCTGGCAGCACAACGCCGTGCACCGCGATGGGGTGCCGTACCGTGACAACCGCAGCCGCCAGCAATTCGGCCGCCAGCTCGACGGTGCCAGCCAGCGTGCGGCTTACCGTGGCGACGATGCCCAGCGTGCACAGGCACGCGATCGCGCCCGTGCTTCGATGGACCGGGCGGGTATCGAACGCCCGGCCACCAGCAATCGTGAAGCCCGTGACCGGGCTCGCGAAGCCCAGGCCAGCAGGCCCCGTGCTGCGGAGTACCGGCAGGCAAACGGCCAGGCACGCCAGGCGCTGCACAACAAACCGGGCAATAGCGCTGGGAGGGCGAAGAACAATGCGTTCGACGGCGTGCGATCCCCCTCACGCTCTGCGGCGCAGGCCAACCGTGGCCGCACCAGCCAGGCGCTCGCCAAGCGGCCGAGTGCATCGCGTGCGGCGGGCCATACCATCTCCCGGCCCAGTGCGGCCATGCACCGTGGTGGAGGGGGGCGTCGATGAACATGAGCCAAAGCAAGTCGTCGCTGGGCCTGTGGCTGTTTGCCCTTGGCGCCGCCTGGTCATGCCTGGCCACTGCGCAGCAGGCATTCCCCACGCCAGAGAAGGCCGCCGCAGCCTTCGTCGAGGCGCTGGGGGTGGAGCAGGCAGACCAGGCGCGCCTGACGCAATTGCTCGGTGACGACTGGCGCACCTACATCCCCCGCGAAGGTGTGCAGCGCAGCGACGTTGATGCGTTCGTGCAGCAGTACCACCAGCAACATCAGATCCAGATGCACGGTGACCGGCAGGCCATTCTGGCGGTGGGCAGCGAGCAGTGGACCTTGCCCATTCCGCTCACTCGAACTGCCAGCGGCTGGCGCTTTGACCTCAAGGCCGGCAGTGCCGAGATTCGTGCCCGGCGCATTGGCCGCGACGAATTGGCCGCTGTGCAGTCGCTGCTTGCCTATCACGATGCGCAGATGGACTACGCCACGCAGGACCATAACGGTGATGGCGCACTGGAGTACGCCCGGCAGGTTTTCAGCACACCCGGCAAGCGCGACGGCTTGTACTGGGCGGACGAAACGGGCGGGCAGGTCAGCCCGCTGGGCCCGCTGTTCGGCCAGAATGCACCCGGTGATGACTGGTACGGCTACCACTTCCGCATCCTCGAGGCTCAAGGCCCTTCGGCACCGGGTGGTGCGTACAGTTACCTGATCGGCAAGCATATGAGCCGTGGCTTCGCCATGGTCGCCTGGCCGGCCAGGTACAACGACACCGGGGTGATGAGCTTCATGGTCAGCCATGACGGCCAGGTGTTCGAGAAGGACCTGGGGCCCCAGGGCGAAGCGTTGGCCCAAGGCATGAAACGTTTCGATCCGGATGACAGTTGGCAGGTAGTCGAAGCGGACCACGATCAATAAACGTTCTACCCCGGCGCTTGATTGGCCAGCCAGTCTCGCCCATTGGCTGCCAAGAGGGGGCTCGCATTGGCCGTCACTGGGGCGTGGAACCGCCCACCAGCAATTGCTGGACCAACCATTGCCCAGCGGGGCCCAAGGCTCGTCGGTGCGACCAGACAACATCCATCGCGACTCTGCGTGGGTAGCCGGCCACGGGCAATTCCACCAGGCCACTGCCGAAGCGCGCCACCAGCGCCCTGGGCAGTTCCGCCCAGCCATAGCCGCGCACCGCGAACTCCAGCAGGGTCAGGTAGTCCGGCGCCGACCAGGCCTGGCCGCGCCCGTGGTGCAGGCTTGGCGCGTAGGTCCTGATGTATAGCTGACGCTCGTTTTCCAGGTGCTGTGGCTGCACGCCAGGCTGTTTTGCCAAGGCGTGGCCTGTGCTGACGTAAACGGCGAATTGCGCATGTTCCGGCAGGCGTGCCACGGCGATGTCGGCCGGGTAGCGCTGCTGCGCTGCAAGGATGCCGATCTGCGCCATGCCCTGCTGGATCAGGTCGATAACGTCGGCGTCTTCCGAAGGCCCGCAGCGCAGTTCGGTGTGCGGATAGCTGGCAGCGAAGCCACCTATCACCGCGCCTTGAAAGGTCACGCTGTAACTGTCGGACATCACCACCGACACCAGCGGCTCTACCTGTTCGGTCAGCCTCACCGCCAGCGCATCGAGCCGGGCGCTGGCATCGAGGATCGCCTCGACGTGGGTCAAGACCTGGCGGCCGGCCTCATTCAGGGTGGGGTGGCGGCCTGCACGGTCGAACAGTTCGCAACCTATGTCAGCCTCGAAGTTGGCGATTGCGATGCTGATGGTCGACTGGCTCTTGCGCAGTTTGCGCGCTGCGGCGGAAAACGAGCCAAGGGCAGCGGCTTCTACAAAGGCAACGAGGGCTTCAGGTGAGTAGCGCACAGGTATTGATAAAACCGATAGGAGATATGTCGCGAGTATCAGTTCCATCAAAGAAAATGTGAAGCACAAGTTCACTACTGGATGGAAAATGCCGTGAAAAAAGTCTCTTTTACCGAGCGCCTGGTCCATGCCATCGGCTATGAAGTGTTTGCCGTGCTGCTGTGCGCGCCGCTTTTGTCCTGGGTGATGGACAAGTCGTTGGCAACGGCCGGTGGCCTTGCGGTCACCCTGTCGCTGATCGCGATGGTGTGGAACATGCTCTACAACGCGCTGGTCGACCGTTGGGTGCGTACCGCACGCATTCACTGGAAGGCCGCGGCACGCTTTGCCCACGGCCTGGGTTTCGAGTTGGGGCTGGTGGTGTGGTGCCTGCCGGTGGCGGCCTGGATGCTGGATATCTCGCTTTGGCAGGCGCTCATGGTTGAGCTGGGCTTCTTCGTGATCATTTTGCCCTACACCGTGCTGTACAACTGGGCATTCGACCAGGTTCGGCACTGGATAACGCAGCGCTGGGCCGCCGCCTGAGCAGACAAACGAGCAAGACGCATCAGCCTGTGAGAGGATGTTCGCCAACCCAGCCATAAGGCCAGACAGGACCCCGAACACAAGCCTGATGAAGACGCCAAAACGAATCGAACCGCTGATTGAAGACGGACTGGTCGACGAAGTACTGCGACCCTTGATGAGCGGCAAGGAAGCAGCCGTCTACGTGGTGCGTTGCGGCGCCCAGGTACGGTGCGCCAAGGTCTATAAAGAGGCCAACAAACGCAGTTTCCGCCAGGCCGCCGAGTACCAGGAAGGCCGCAAGGTACGCAACAGCCGCCAGGCCCGGGCGATGGCCAAGGGCAGCAAGTACGGCCGCAAGGAAGCCGAGGACGCCTGGCAGAACGCTGAAGTGGCGGCGTTGTTCCGCCTGGCCAATGCTGGTGTGCGGGTGCCCAAACCCTATGATTTCCAGGATGGCGTACTGCTGATGGAGCTGGTGACCGACGCCGATGGCGATGCGGCCCCGCGCCTTAACGACGTTCACCTGGAGGCTGATGATGCGCGTGAGTACCACGCCTTCGTCATTCGCCAGATCGTGCTGATGCTGTGTGCCGGCCTGGTGCATGGCGACCTGTCCGAATTCAATGTGCTGCTGGGCCCCGATGGCCCGGTTATCATCGACCTGCCGCAGGCGGTGGATGCCGCCGGCAACAACCATGCCTTCAGCATGCTGCAGCGTGACGTGGCGAACATGGCCCACTATTTCGGGCGCTTTGCACCGGAGTTGAAGGACACACGCTTCGCCCAGGAAATGTGGGCGCTGTACGAGGCAGGTGAACTGCGTGCGGACAGCCCGTTAACAGGCGAATTCGAGGATGATGAGCATCTCGCGGACGTGGGCGGAGTGATGCGCGAAATCGACGCTGCCCGCCTGGATGATGTCCGCCGCCGAGCTGCGCGGACAGAAGCCGAGCATGGGCCGGTCAAGGGCGAAGAACCGCCGCCGCCCTGGCTGCAGTAATCTCGCATAGGTGCTGGCCCTATCGCCGGCTTGCCGGCGATAGGGCCAGCCAAGTGGTGATGAAGATGCTGATCGCAGGGGCTCAGTGTGACAGCAGTACGGGCATTTGAAGCGCTTGCAGAACCCCATGGGTAGCGCCACCCAGGATGAATTCTTTCAAGCGCGAATGACCAAAGCCGCCCATGACCAACAGATCGGCGCCGGCGGTGAGTGCTTCTTGCTGCAGGCACTCAGCGATCGCGCGCCCGGCCAGCTTCACGCTCAGCGGCCGAGCGTTCAGGCCTCTGTGCTGTAAAGCGTGTGCCATGTCCTGCGCAATGGCGCCGTGCTCGAGTGGTTTTTCCCCCTGCACGGTCAGAACCGTGATCAGCATGTCTGAGCTAATCAGATTCGACGCGTCAGCCAGCGCTCGCGCCACGACGCGGCTGCCGTCCCAGGCCAACGCCATGTGCCTGACAGGCTGGATGGGCAAAGAGGGAACGAGTACGCATGGTCTGCCAGCGCCGAAAATCACCGACTCTGCCAGCTCCTGAATGACTGGCTTGTCGACTGCCCATGGCAGGATGGCCAGGTCGAAATACCTTGACGCCTCTGCAGCCGCGGTACCCGTCAGGCCGGGCACCACTTCTCTGGTGGAGAATTCCACACTGCTCTGGCCGTGTTCAAGGCCGCTCACCATGGCCTGCAGCGCTTTGCACTGGCTTCTACTGTTGCTTTCGGTTGTACGAATCATCTCGGGGATATTCAGGAGTGTGCTGCCAACTGATGGCGAAAGGTAGGGGATCCTTACCGAAAAGGTCATGACATGCAGGTCGTACCCCAGCGCGATGGCCAGCTGTACACCGGCTGCCACAGCGTCCTCGGGGAGCACATCCGGATAGGTGATCAATGGCATGTAAGCCAGATGAAAATTCGACATGTCCGACACCTTCAGCTGTTGCGAGGCGATGCGCGGTAAGCCAGGCGTCTAAGGCACGCCGGCGACTGGCAGTTCAGTGAGGCGAGGGCTGCCCGGGTAACCCAGTTCCAGGGCCATCAGCGCAGGCATGTCCAGAATCTCCACCAGCCGGCCATGCAGGTTGACGATACCCAGGGCGCGCAAGTGGGCGACCGAGCGGCAGATGGTTTCCAGGCGCAGCCCCAGGTAGGACGCCATGTCCTCGCGCGACATGCGCAGCATGAAGCCATGGGAGGAATAGCCACGGCTGACAAACCGTCGGGACAAACTCAGCAGAAAACTGGCCAGCCGCTGCTCGGCAGAAAGGTTGCACAGCATCAGCACGCGCTCATGCTCGCGGATGATTTCCCTGCTCATCAGGCGGTTCAGGCTCTGCTGCAGCGTAGGGAAATCACGCGCCAGGGCCTGCAGCCGATGGTAAGGGACGGGGCAGACTTCGCTGTCTTCCAGGGCAATGGCATCACAGACATGGTGCTCGGTGGCAATGGCATCTAGGCCCAGCACGTCGCCCGGCATCCAGAAGTTGATGATCACACCCTGGCCTTCGGCATTGTTCAGGTTGGTCTTGAAACTGCCTGAATGCACCGCATACAAGGCACTCAAGGGTACATTGGCATTGAACAGCGCAGCTCCCTTCCTGATGCGGATGCGCGGGCCTATCAATGTATCCAGGCTAGTGCTGTCGCGTAGGGGCAAACCCGTGGGCAAGCACAAGCCGTTGACCCGGCACTCGTTGCAACGGGATGCCAGTGGTTTCAAATGAATGGGCGGCGGCGTGCGCACCTGCACAGGCTGGCTGAGCAGCTGAGCGTCGATCAGGCCCGACATTTCAGGCCTCCTTCGCAGGTCTGAGAGCGACGGTGGCGATCTTGTTCAGTGAATGAGGCGCATTGAGGCGGGCAGTCAGCACGCCCAAAAACTGTTCGGCTTCTTTGGGTGTTTTGAAACTCACCCGCCACTCGTCCATGTGGACCCACCAGCGGCTGTCATTCGCGCTTTTCTCGACGTAAACGTTCATCGGAACCTCCAGTGCCTGCATGCGCAAGCAATAGCTATTGATTCGAGGTGCAATGGCGTCCATGTCGGCAGCGAGGCTAGGTACAGCGTGCGCCCAAAAAACCGATAAGTCTTGATCCGTGTCAATTACCCGGTAAGCGCTAACAGCCGCTGGTCGGCTCGCTTGCACTGTTGACAAACATCAAACCGGGCAGCCCCCGGCGGCAGATCATTGAGGTACTCATCGACCCCGCAGAGGTGTGCCATGACCAACCCGCAAAGACTTCTTCTCATCGCATCGCCCCTGATGCGCCGCACACCGGTTTATGACCGTGCAGCGGCGCTGGCCAAAGCCAAGGGCATGCCACTGCACATCGTCGCCTTTGACTACCTTGAGGGCCTGGCCACCGCCGGCCTGGTCAACGAACAGGCCTTGGCGGTCATGCGCGAGGGCTATGTGCAGCAGCATCGTGAATGGCTGGAAACCCAGGCATTGTCGATGCGCCGCAATGGCGTGACGGTGACCACCGAGGTGTTGTGGGTTCAGCACCCGCTGGACGAGATTGAGGTGCATCTGCGTGAGCAGCCGTTCGCCATGCTGATCAAGGGGCTCGAGCATGAACCGTGGTGGATGCGAGCCATGTTCACCTCGCTCGACGTGCAGTTGCTGCGTGACACCCGAATTCCGCTGCACCTGGTACACAACGCCAGCAATGCCCTGCCGCGCCGCATACTTGCAGCGGTTGACCTTTCGCGCCCGGAGGATCAGTTCGAAGGCTTCAACGACCATATCATCAGCGAAGCGCTCAAGCTGGCCTTGCAATGCAATGCCCAGATCGAACTGCTGTATGCCTACGATATGGGCTCGATGTACCTGGACGCCGAAGGCAGCCGGGAACATTCGTTCCTGTTCGATTCGAACCTGTCACGGACACTGCACGAGGCTCAGGCCGATGCCTTCCAGGAACTGGCCGAACGCAACGGCATTCCCTTCGAGCACCGCCACATGCGGGTGGGGGACCCGACCAAGGTGCTGGCGCTTTTCATGGACAACAACGACATCGACGTGCTGGTGATGGGGAGCTACCACCATCACGGCATCGGTTGGTTCATCGGCAGTACGGCCGAGCGGATCCTGCATCGGCTCAGCACCAGTGTGCTGGTGTTATCACCCGAGCATTCGCAAGGTTAGACGTGCAAGGCCCGCAAGGGCCTTGTTTCAGGCGCGCAGATCAAGCTCGTGGAGGATTTCGCTGACATCGCCGCCCAGGTAGCGCGAGGTGAAGCCCAGCGCCTTGGTCAGCCGGTGCATGGCGTAGTTGTTCGAGAGGTCCCTGGACACCATGCACTGGTAACCATTGCGCCGTGCCGCTTCGATCAGGTGCTGCAGCAACAGCTTGCCCAGCCCCTTGCGCTGCCATTGCTCGCCGACAGCGACGGCACATTCGCAATTGTGGCTACCCGGGATCGCGGCATAGCGGCTTACGCCAAGCTGATGCAGCTGGCCATTGTCATGGGCCAGCGCGACGTAGGCCATGCGCTGGTGAGCGTCGACCGGCATCAACTGCGCGTCCAGGGCGGGCAAGCCACCGCTGAGTCCGGCGAGAAAACGAAAGCGCCTGGCCTCATGGCTGATCGTGCTCACAAAGCGACTGTCGCGTTCGTGATCATCATCGCGCAGCGGGCGAATCAGCACGGCTGTGCCGTCAGCAAGGGTGTCTACCCAGTGCTCGCTGGTGTCTTCGGGTTCCAGCAACTGCTTGTTCATAGGGCCTCCAGAGGGCTTGATCAACGTGGGCTTTACCGGTTGTACCGTGAGACGGCGTTCTGGTTCTGACATTGATCAAGTCGGTGCGCCAGTGGTGACTTTCTGATCTGCATCAAACGCGCAAGGGCAGGGGGTTCGAAGATCGATGCTACTTGCCATCGCCGCGTGCGGCCGGAGGTTTGCCATGGGTCAGTATCGACAACTGCTGGTGCTGCTTACCGACATCGACCCGCACTCGGCGGCTTTACGCCGGGCGCTTGCCCTGGCGCATGTCAGCGGCGCAGCGGTGCATATCGTTGGGCTGTTCGAGCCGTACGAGGCGCATTCGTTACGCCAGGAGCGGCTGAACGAAGCCGAGCTGCAGCGCCAGTACGGGCTCTATCGCAAGCAGCTTGAGGCGCTGGTCGAACGTCACCGGTCGAGTAATACCTGTCTGACGCTCGATACCGTCAAGGCAGAAGACCTGCGCGACCAGGCCGCCGATTACATCCGCGAGCTCAAGCCCGATATGGTCATCAAGGACACCGAAACGACACCGGCACTGGCCCGGTTTTTCGGCACGCCGCTGGACTGTGCGCTGATGCGCGCGTACCAAGGCTCGATGCATTTCGTACCCCGGGCAGCCGCGTCCTTGCCAAAACGCATACTGGTAGCCGTGGACACCGCCCTGCGCGATGACCCCGATGCCCAGATGCTATTCAACCGCGCCCTCATCCGCGCAGCCGATGCCCTGGCGCTGCAATGCGATGCGCAGCTGCACCTGCTCTCGGCCTATGACCTGGTGGGTGTGTTTGCCCCTGACATGGTGGTTGCGCAGACCTGGGTCGAGGAGATGCGTGATGCCTTGCAGGTGCCCTTCGATGCATTGGCCGATGCCGAAGGTGTGCCCCCCGATTGCCGGCATTTCATGGAAGGCGGGGCAGTGCAGGTGATTCGGGACCAGGTGGCGGCCCTGGATATCGACGTGGTGGTCATGGGGGTGGTGCAGCCCAGGGGGTTGAGCAAGCTGCTGGGTGATACCACCGAACGTATTGTCAGCGATCCACCGTGTAGCGTGCTGGCCGTTCACCCCTGTGTGATCGATACCTGGGAGCCGATGCCATGCAACTGACCTTTTTCGGCGGGACGGGTACGGTGACGGGCAGCAAGTTCTTGCTGACGCATGACTCGACACGGGTGCTGATCGACTGCGGGCTTTTCCAGGGTTACAAGCAACTGCGCTTGCGCAACTGGGAGCCACTGCCGGCGGCACTGCGTACGGTCGATGCGGTAGTGCTCACGCATGCCCACCTGGACCACAGCGGCTACCTGCCGGTGTTGGTGCGCGAGGGCTTCAGCGGGCCCGTGTATGCCACCCCGGCGACCTGTGCCTTGGCTGAAATCCTGTTGCTCGACAGCGCCCGATTGCAGGAAGAGCAGGCCGAACATGCCAATCGGCATGGCTATTCCAAACATTCGCCGGCCCGCCCCTTGTACACCGAACACGATGCCAAACGCGCACTGCAGCTGTTCAGGCCCGTCGCATTGCACCATCGCACCCAGATCGCGCCCGGTGTCGAACTGTTGCTGCGTACGGCCGGGCACATTCTGGGCGCGGCGACCGTGCAACTGACGTTGGACGGCCAGACAGTGGTTTTCTCGGGCGACCTGGGCCGGCCCAATGATCCCGTCATGCGTGCGCCCGAACTGATCGGTGCGGCCGATGTGCTGCTGGTGGAGTCGACCTATGGTGACCGGTTGCACCCTGCACAGCCCCCGGAGCGTTACCTGGCCGATGTGATCAACCAGACCCTGCTGCGTCATGGCATCACCCTGGTGCCGTCGTTCGCGGTCGGCCGAGCGCAATTGCTGATGTATTACCTGTACATGCTCAAACGCGACGGGCTGATACCGGACATTCCGGTGTATCTCAACAGCCCCATGGCAACCGATGCCACCACCCTGTACCAGCAGTTCAGAAGCGAGCATCGCCTCACGGCGCTGGAGTGTGCCCAGATGTGCAAAGGCACGCAAATCATCCGCACGGTCGATGAATCCAGGCACCTGGATCAGCTGCGCGAACCTGCGGTGATCATTGCCGCCAGCGGCATGGCCACGGGAGGGCGGGTGTTGCACCACCTCAAGGCGCTGGCCCCCAATCCGCACAACAGCATTCTGTTCTCCGGCTTTCAGGCAGGCGGTACCCGGGGCGCCGATATCGTTGCCGGGGCGCGCAGCGTGCGCCTGCATGGCGAAGACGTGCCGATTCGGGCGCAAGTCTTTGCCATGGACAATCTGTCGGCGCATGCCGATGCGGACGAAATCATGGAGTGGTTGCGCGGTTTTACCCGGCCACCGCGGCAAACCTACGTCATTCATGGCGAACCGCATGCTGCGGACACCTTGCGTCGACGGATAAGCCTTGAGCTCGGCTGGCAGGTGTGCGTGCCCGAGCACCTGGAAACGGTTGCCATAGACCCTGTGCGCTGACACGGCGCTGGAGGCTTGCATGAACATGCAAACAAGGGCAAAGCTCAGCGCCTGGGCAAAACGACCCAGGGGCAGCCTTGGATGGATCGCAGCCATCGCCACACTGGTGGTTGCCGCCTCGATCTATCAGGTGTTGGGCCCGGCCTGGCAACTGCCCATGCGCGCCCCGGCCATTGTGCTGGCGCTGCTGGCGCTCAGTGCGGCGGTCGGGTTGGCCGTGCACCGCAGTTTCAAGAGTACGGTGGGCAAGACCATTTTTTCCGGGCAGGGGAGAGGTTGGCAGGCGAGGCTCGCCATTGTCCGGGACGTAGCCAGAGAGTCGAACATTTTGCTGGGCATGCTGCTACTGCTGGCAGTGTTGGGCTTAGGCTCACTGATACTCGCCAGCCGCTCCGTGCAAGGCATCGTCAGCGGATGCGAGACCAACCTGCAGGCCCAGGTTGATCTGCCAGAGGACCAGGCGCTCGCCGCGTTGGTCGCCCAACCGGTCTGCCAGTGCCTGGCGCAAACGTTTCTGGAACGCAATGGCGTCATCCGCCTGGCGCTGTTCAATACGCCGTTGCTTGAAGTCAGTGCCTTCAAGGGTGTGACCGAGGCCGATGAGCGGCGGTGCCTGGAGCAACTGGACCTGCTGCCGGAGGCTACCGCCGTGGCACCGCCTCAGGCCAGCGAAAGCCGGTGAATCAGCTGGCTTGGGTCATCCGGGTCTCTGGCAGTGGTGAACCCTGCCGCCTGCGCCAGATCGCGCATCGCCACATTGGCCGCAGCGTCGATGGAATACATCTGCCGCAGGCCCTTGGCGCGTGCGTGGTCGATCAGGTGCCGGAGCAGCAATGTGCCCAGACCGTGACGCTGCCAGCTATCGAGCACGGTGACGGCGCATTCGCATTCTTGGTTGTCCGCACCGGTGGCGTAGCGGGAGATACCGACTTCCTGCAGTTCACCGTCGACATGCGCGAGGGCCACGTAGGCCATGTGCTGGTCCTGATCAACCACCATCAGTTGATCCAGCATGGCTTCGCCAGGCTCCTTGAGCTGGGACAGAAAACGGAAGTGGCGCGATTGAGGGGACAGGCGTTCGATGAAGTTCTTCTCGCGCTGACGGTCCTTGGGCTGCAAGGGCCTGATCAGCACATGGGTGCCATTGTCGAGCGCTTCGATCCAGTGTTCGCCGGTCGTGGCAGGAAATGCCGGTGCTGCTTGTGGGCGGGGTGTTTCGGCGGGTGCCATGGCAAGCCTCCTTACATTCAGGGGTGTACAAAGGAGGTTCAGTTTCAGCGCCTCGCCTTCTGCGCGCTTGATAGTTGTCAATTGCCGCGCCTTCAGGCCCACGCCTCGCTACTTGGCCTTCCAGTACTTCTGCATTTCCAGAAACAGAAAGGAGGCCGTCCAGGTGATCATCACCAGGCCCGTGAGTGCCTGCAGGCCTGTGAGGTATTTGAGGTCGCCGCTGGGCGAAATATCGCCGAAACCGATGGTGGTATAGGTGGTGAATGAGAAGTACACGCAGTCCATGAACGTGCCGTCGAAGTTGCCGCTCAGCGTGCCCCAGCCTTCGGCACTGGCCATCAGATAATAGACCAGGGCAAAGCACCAGACTTCCAGCGCGTGGGCCGCCAATGCGCCGAACACACCGATGACGATGCGAAACCGGCTCCAGAGCTTGAGCCGCGGCAGCCAGTCGTTCAGGCGCAGCAGGCATTCGTAATGAATCACCACCACCAGCACCACGACCAGCGCGTTGATCAGCGTGACGGTAAGCATCGACGGCTCCCTTGTGGCCCTGACAGAAGTTTGGCCGGTAATGGCCTTCGTGTCGGTTTTACACCTGAACATCAGTTGATGATTGATAAAGATCACTGCGTGGGCCCTGTAGGAGCCGGCTTGCCGGCGATGGCTGCGTAGCAGCCCAACAACGCAGGTCGAATCCGTCACTTCAGATTACCTTCAGATTGACCACTGATACTCACCCCATCAAGCCCAAACGGGGGGAGTTTCATGACCCAGTCTCAGTGGAGCAGCCTGCTCCCATTGCCTATCGGCAGCCACGTCGACCATCACGCCCACTTGTCGCTTCATTTGCACAAGGACCCAGGGCGCGATGAGCTTGAGCACTTCATCCACCAATGTTTTGCCAGCGTGCATCACGCTGATGTGCACCATTACCTGCCAGAACTGCTGGCGCTGCAGGACAGCCAGGGTCGGCTGGTGGCTGCCGCAGGCATGCGCCCGGCCAGCAGCGGGCCGCTGTTTCTGGAGCACTATCTGGACGAGCCGCTGGAAGCTGCAGTATCACGCGTGGCGGGCTGCACCCTTGAGCGCGCGTGCATGGTCGAAGTCGGCAACCTGGCTTCGCTCAGTGCCGGTAGCGCGCGAATCATGATCATAGCGGTGACCTGGTTGCTGGCCACACGCGGCTTGCGGTGGGTGGCGTTCACCGGCGCGACGACATTGATCAACAGCTTTCAGCGCCTGGGGTTGGTGCCATCGGTGCTGGCGTCGGCCGACCCGGCCCGGCTGAATGGGCAGGTGGACCAATGGGGTACCTACTACGCCCAGCACCCACAAGTCTTTGCCGGCAATATTGGTCATGGCTTCGATGCCTTGAGCAAGGCCGGGGTGTTCCAGCGCCTGGGGTTGCCAACGGCCCTTGAGGAGACTGGTCATGCCGCATGAGCTGGAGCGCTTTCATCAACTGCTGGTCACGTTTGCACGTGATCACGGTGACGCGATCGCCATACAAGATGAGACACAGCGCTTCACTTACAGGCAATTACTGGCAGAGGTGCAGTTGCGCACCCACAACTTGCGTAGCCGCTCGCCAGGCACGCTGGTACTGGCCCTGGATAATGGCCCGCAGTTGCTGTTCTGGGATCTGGCGGCGCTTTTTGCCCAGCGTCCCTGCGTGATCGTGCCCTCGTTCTTCAGTGCCGCTCAATTCAGCCATTGCATCGAGCAGAGCGGTGCCAGCCATGTGCTGTGCGACCCGCAATGGCGCGGTACGCTGGCCGAGCTGGGGTTCGCCCAGCAGGACGGGTTCTGGGTTCGCCAGGCACAACCCGCTGCGGCGCTGCCTGCCGGTACCGCCAAGATCACCTACACCTCCGGCAGCACGGGCAAGCCCAAGGGCGTGTGCCTGTCGTCCGAAGCCCTGCTGCGTGTAGCCCGGGAACTGGAGGTGGCCAGCCGGCCCAGTGAACCTCAGCGTTACCTGGCGGTGCTGCCGCTTGGTGTGCTGCTGGAAAACCTCGGTGTCTACGCCGCCTTGATGGCCGGGGCGAGTGTGCTGCTGTACCCCCAGGCGCTTCTGGGCATGGGCGGTGCGAGCCAGGTCGATTTCAAGCGCTTGCTGGGGGCGATCGCCCTGAGCGGCGCGCAGAGCCTGATTCTGGTGCCGCAGTTGTTGATGGGGCTGATCGCTGCCATCGAGCGCGGGCTGATGCGCGTGGGGGCGCTGCGGTTCGTTGCCGTCGGCGGTGCCCGGGTGGCGCCCAGCCTGTTGGCCCGCGCCGAAGCGATCGGCCTGCCGGTGTTCGAAGGCTATGGCTTGTCCGAGTGCGCATCGGTGGTGGCCTTGAACCGGCCTGGCGCAACCCGCCGGGGCAGTGTCGGCAAGCCGCTGCCCCATGTGCAGGTGCGTATCGCCGAAGACGGGGAGGTGCTGGTGGCGGGCTCGGTGTTGCTCGGCTACCTGGAGGAACCACCCGTCTGCGATAGCTGGTGGGCTACAGGCGACCTCGGCCATTTCGACGAGCAGGGCTACCTGTACCTCGATGGCCGCAAGAAACACCAGTTCATCACCAGCTTCGGGCGCAACGTCAACCCGGAATGGGTGGAGGCTGAACTGACCCAGAGCGGTGTGATCGCCCAGGCGTTCGTGCATGGCGAGGCCCTGCCAAAGAACCTGGCATTGCTCTGGCCGCTGGACCCAGCTACCCCCGACACACTCATCGACCAGGCCGTGCAGCAGTGCAATGCCTCGCTGCCCGACTACGCCCGGGTCCATGCCTGGCGTCGCCTGCCGCGCCCACTGTCCAGTACCGACGACACACTGACCGCCAATGGCCGCCCGCGACGCGAGGCCATCCTGCGGCGTTACCACTCCCAGTTATCCGATATCCCGTTGTGAGGTCCGCCATGTCCTTTTTTGACACGCTGCAACTGCAAACCACCCAGGAGCGTCAGGCCCTGTTCGCCGTGCCGGTCATACGCGATGCGTTGGCGGGGCACGTCAGCCTCGACAGCTATGTGGCCTTCCTGACCCAGGCCTACCACCATGTGCGCCATACCGTGCCGCTGATGATGGCGTGCGGCGCGCGCCTGCCTTCGCGCCTGGAATGGCTGCGCGGCGCCGTGTGCGAATACATCGAGGAGGAGTACGGCCACGAGCAGTGGATCCTCGATGACATCAAGGCCTGCGGTGGCGACTGGCAAGCGGTGCGTGACGGTCGGCCGGCACTGCCGATCGAGCTGATGGTCGCCTACCTTTATGACGTGATCGCCCGGGGCAACCCGGTCGGGCTGTTTGGCATGGTCAACGTGCTCGAAGGCACCAGCATTGCCCTGGCCACCCAAGCCGCCGGCACGATCCAGAGCACTTTGGCGCTGCCGGACCGGGCCTTCAGCTACCTCAGCTCCCATGGCGCGCTGGACCAGGACCACATGGTCACCTACAAGCGGCTGATGGACCGCCTTGATGATGCTGATGACCAGCGGGCTGTGATTCATGCGGCCAAAGTGGTTTACCGCCTGTATACCGACATGTTCCAGGGGCTGCCGCGTGCGGGCCTGCAAGAGGTGCGTCATGCGCTTGCCTGAGTGTGTGGTGATACTCACCGGCGCCAGCGGCGGCATCGGCCTGGAGCTGGCCGAACAGTTGTGCGCAGCCGGTGCCCGGGTACTGGCGGTGAGCCGGCAGATGGGCAAACTCGCCGGCCTGATGAACCGTTACCAGGGCAGGCTGCTTTGGCAGTCGGCCGACCTGCGCAGCCATGAGGGGCGTGAGCAGGTGCTTGCCCGTGCCCGGGAGATGGGTGGGGTCAATGTCCTGATCAATGCCGCGGGCGTGAACCGCTTTGCCCTGCTCGAGCAGATTGACGAGCAGGCGCTGGACGAGCTGCTGGACATCAACCTCAAAGCCGCTGTGCAACTGACGCGTGTATGCCTGCCGCTGCTGCGCGCGCAACCCCGGGCGCTGGTGGTCAACGTCGGCTCCACCTACGGCTCGATCGGTTACCCCGGTTATGCCACCTACTGCGCCAGCAAGTTTGCCCTGCGCGGTTTTTCTGAGGCGCTGCGCCGCGAGCTGGCCGATACCTCGGTGAATGTCATGTACGCCGCACCCCGGGCAACCCGCACCGCGATGAACAGCACCGCCGCCACGGCGCTCAACCAGGCGCTGAAGGTCGGCATGGACGACCCGGCGGATGTGGCCCGCGCCGTGCTCAAGGCCGTGCAATCAGAACGCAGCGAGCTTTACCTGGGCTGGCCGGAAAAGCTCTTCGTGCGCATCAACGGCATGTTGCCCGGCGTGGTCGACCGTGCGCTGCGCAAGCAACTACCGGTGATCCATCGTTATATCGCGAGCCATTCCAAGGAGTCGATCAAATGAAACGTCTGTTCATCGCAGGCCTGCTGGCGTTCGCACCGCTCACCTGGGCGCTGGACCAGGCGGGTAGCCAACAATTGGCCAACCTGCAGCAGCGCTGGGCGCAGATTCAGTACCAGACGCCTGAAGGCAAGCGCGCCGATGCGTTCGAGAAACTGGCAGCCGACGCCTCCATACTCGTTCATCAGCACCCGGGCTCGGCCGAACCTTTGATCTGGGAGGGCATCATCAACAGCAGTTGGGCGGGTGCCACTGGCGGGCTGGGGGCGCTGGGCAAGGTCAAGTCGGCCAAGGCCAGCCTGGAAGAGGCGATCAAACTCGACCCCAGTGCCCTGCAGGGCTCGGCGTATACCAGCCTGGGTACCTTGTATGACCAAGTGCCTGGCTGGCCTATCGGTTTTGGTGACAGCGAAAAGGCCGACACCTTGTTGCGCAAGGCGCTGCAAATCAACCCCAATGGTATCGACAGCAATTACTTCTGGGCCGATCATCTGTTCCGCCAAAAACGCTACGCACAGGCCACTGCAGCCCTGGAAAAAGCCCGCCAGGCTCCACCACGCCCGGGGCGCGAGCTGGCCGACCAGGGCCGGCGTGGCGATATCGATGCTTTACTCAAGGCCATCAAGGACAAACAGGACTGAACATGCGGCTGCTACTGGTTGAGGATGATACCGCTCTGGGTGAGGGGATCTGCGACGGGTTGCGCCAGGAGGGCTATACCCTCGACTGGTTGCGCGATGGCCTGAGCGGGCTGCATGCCCTGCAACACGAAGCATTCGACCTGGTGATCCTCGACCTCGGGCTGCCGCGGTTGGGTGGCATCGAGTTGCTGCGCCGGTTGAGGGCGGGGGGCGACAGCCTGCCGGTTCTGATCCTTACCGCGCGCGATGCAACCGAAGACCGCATCACTGGCCTGGATGCCGGCGCCGACGATTACCTGGTCAAGCCTTTCGACCTCAACGAGCTCAAGGCCCGCCTGCGCGCCTTGCTCAGGCGCAGCGCCGGGCGGGCCACGGTGCTCATCGAGCACGCGGGCGTGAGCCTGGACCCCGCCACTCAGCAGGTGCACTACAACGGTGTGCCTGTGGTACTGACGCCCAAGGAGTACCGGCTGCTGCACGAGTTGCTGGCGCAACCGGGCAAGGTGTTCACCCGTGAGCGGCTGACCCAGCTGCTGTATGGCTGGGACGAGGAGCCTGAGAGCAACACGCTGGAGGTGAACATCTATCACCTGCGCAAGAAGCTGTTCAACGGCCTGATCCGCACGGTGCGCGGTATCGGTTATCTGGTCGAGGGCAAGCTATGAGCTCACTGCGCCAGCGTACGCTGTGGCGGGTGATGGCGCTGATGCTGCTCGGCACCGGCTTGTTGGCGCTGTACAACTATCACGACAGCCGGCGCGAGATCAACGAAGTCTACGATGCCCACATGGCTCAGAATGCCCGGCTGTTGCAGGGGGTGATGAACCTGCCGGTGCAGGATGGCAACCGCGAAAAGCTTTATCGGGCGTTCAACGAGGCGCTGGGCAAGGCCGGACGCCATCGCGTGGGCCACCCCTATGAAAGCAAGCTGGCGTTCCAGGTATGGGGTGATGGAGCACGGCTGCTGGTGCACACGCCCAGTGCGCCGACGCTCGACCCACCGCCCACGGCCCCGGGCTTTTATGATTTCGCCAGCGGCGGCGAACAATGGCGCGGCTTCGTTCTACCGGTGCCCGAAAAGCAGTGGGTGATCTGGGTGGGTGAGCGCGACGATGTGCGTTACGACCTGATCGACCGCATCGTACGCCATACCCTGTTCCCGTTTCTGCTTGGCAGCCTGGGCCTGGCGCTGCTGGTCTGGGCAGCTATCGGCTGGGGATTGCGCCCGTTGCAGAACATGGCCGATGTGATTCGCGCGCGCCATGCCGACTCCCTCGAACCGCTGCAACTGGTGCCGTTGCCGACCGAGCTCGAGCCCATGCAGGCGGCCATCAACCGCCTGCTAGCGCAGATCGAGGACCTGCTGCGGCGCGAGCATCGCTTCATTGCCGACGCCGCCCATGAGATGCGCACCCCGCTGGCGATCCTGCGCCTGCATGCGCAAAACGCCCAGGCCGCCAGTACCGATGCCGAGCGCCAGAAAGCCCTGGGTTTTCTGATTGGCGGCGTGGACCGGCTGACTCGGGTGGTCAACCAGTTGCTGACCCTCGCCCGCGTCGAGCCGCGCCTCGGTCAGCGTCCCACCACCCTTGTCGACCTGGGTGAAGTGGTCACCGATGTGCTGGCGGATCTCACGCCCTGGATACTGGATCGCGGCCTGGAGCCTTCGCTGGATATCAGTGAAGGTGACCATGGCCTGATGATCGATGCCGGTGCGCTGGGCATCGCCTTGCAGAACCTGGTTTCCAATGCAGTGGAGCACTCACCGCCGGGCGGGCGCATCACCGTATCACTCAGGCGCCTGGCCAATCGCTTCGAACTGGTTGTCGAAGATGAAGGGCCGGGTATCGACGAGGCGAATCTTGGGCGGGTGTTCGAGCGCTTCTATAGCCGCAACAGCCCCAATGGAGCAGGGCTTGGCCTCTCGATCGTGGCTACCATCGTCGAGCGGATGGGCGGGCAGGTACGCCTTGAAAACAGGGCCAGTGGCGGGCTGGCAGCTACCCTGACGTTTGCGTTGCAGTAAGCAGCCAGCCAAAGAGGCCGCAACCCAGCACAACCAGCCAGGGGGGCATCTTCCAGAACATCAGGGCCACGAGGGCGGTCAGCGCAAAAGCGAAGTCCGATGGCTTGGCAATGGCGCTCGTCCAGACCGGGTGGTACAAGGCGGCTAACAGCAGCCCCACTACGCCTGCGTTTACACCACCCAGCGCGGCCTGGCTACGAGCGCTGTGCCGCAGTTTTTGCCAAAAGGGCAATACGCCGATCACCAGCAGGAAGGAGGGGGTGAAAATGGCGAGAATGCAGACAGTCGCGCCCACCCAGCCGGATGGCTGCACGCTCATGGACGCCCCCAAAAATGCTGCAAACGTGAAGAGGGGGCCGGGTACGGCCTGCGCCAAACCATAACCCGCCAGGAAGGTGTCATTGGCGACCCAGCCATTGGGTACTGTCGCCGACTGCAGCAGCGGCAGAACCACATGCCCGCCCCCGAAGACCAGTGAGCCTGCACTGTAGAAGGCGTTCACCATCGCCATGGCCTGCGACGGCCAGAAGTGGGCCATCAGCGGCAGGCCGAGCAACAGACCAAAGAACACTGTCAGCGCGATCAGGCCGGTTTTGCGGCTGACTGAAAACGGCAGTTTCTCCCCTGCTGGAGGCGGGGTGGACTTGAACAGCAGCAAGCCTGCGACGGCAGAACACACAATCACGCCTATCTGTCCCATTGCAGTGGGCCACACAAGCGCAGCGCAGGCGGCGAACAGGGCGATGGTCACGCGCGGACCATCGGTGCAAAGGCTGTGTGCCATGCCCCACACTGCCTGCGCGACAACAGCGACTGCGACGATCTTCAGGCCGTGCAGCAAACCACCAGAGACGGCTCCTCCCCATGCCCAGATGCCCTGAGCAAACAGAACCAGGATGATGGCCGATGGCAATGTGAAGCCTGCCCACGCTGCCACAGCGCCCGCTAAACCAGCGCGTGAGAGGCCCAGGCCTATGCCGACCTGGCTGCTCGCCGGCCCGGGAAGCAGCTGGCACAGGGCGACCAGCTCGGCATAACTGCGTTCACTGAGCCATTGGCGGCGGGTTACCAACGCTTCGCGAAAGTAGCCCAGGTGCGCAATGGGGCCACCGAAAGAGGTCAGCCCCAGGCGCAAGAACACCAGAAATACCGACCAGGCAGAGTCGCAAGAGGTCACGGCGCTGTTACTGCGTTCTGACAATGCAGGCTCCTTGAAGTATTGCCGTTGAGGTGCAAGAGGGTACGCAGATCAGAGCTTGCCTTCCGACCCGGTGTAACTGGCGCCTTGTAACTTGCCATTGGCATCGGCCAGGCATGACCATGGCGCTTGCGCGCCGGGTACCTGGATATTCACGCCGATGCCCGCTTCGCTGGTCAGCACTTCGATCACCGATAGCGTGTTGCGTGCCATACCGGTTATTTTCGCGACCTCGTCCAGGCAGGCATTGCGGGCCTTGGCAGTGCCGGGCACCGCCGCGGTGTTGGCACCCTGATCTGCTGAGCTGGCCGCTGTGGCGAACAACAACAGCACAGCACCAGCCAGGTAGTTGCGCTTCATGACGGTGACCTCGGTCGATAGGGCAGAGAAGAGAATAGCCGGTCAGGCAGGTATTTTTCGAGAATCGCTGCTGCCCGGCTACGCTTGCCAGAGCAATGGCTTACAGGAGGTAGCATGAGCAATTTCCCAATCGTCGCCACTGTCTTATCGATGATATTGGGTTTATCCGTCACCCGCCTGCTTCTGGGCGCGCTGACCGTCTTCCGCATTCGCCGCAGCGCTGCCCCCGATTGGGTTGCCCTGGTCTGGGCGGTCATGCTCTTCACCACACAGATGGATTTCTGGTGGGCGGTCAATACGCTGCCGCAAATAAGGGCGACCTTCTCGTTCCAGGAATTTTTGCTGCTGGTGCTGCTGGCGCTTTCGCTGTTCGTTTCCTCGGCGCTGATGTTGCCCAGCCGGAGCGAGGACGAACTCGAAGGGCTTCGCGTGTATTTCGAGCAGGATGGCCGATACGCGCTGCTGTTTCTGTCGGGCTATTACCTGCTTGGCTTCATCGTCAACGTTCTGTTGTTCGGCGTTTCGCCCATGGCGCTTTGGGGTGCCTTTGACGTGATCATGATCGTGATCCCGCTGTGTGTGTTTGCAGCCCGCTCGCGCAAGGCCTATGCCCTGCTGACCGTGGCATTCGTGCCTATCAATATTGCGGACCTGGTGATATCGCTACTGGCGTGACCGAGGGAAGGCCCCGGCTCATTCGGCCATGAACCCCGGCGGTGGCGGCGTCAGCTCGCCCAGCAGGCTTTTCAAACCGTCGCTCCATTGTTTGCGGATGTGGCTGTAGTAGGGGTCGTCTTGATGGATGCGCACCGGCTCCCTGGCCTTTAGGCTGTCCTTGCCATACACCAACAGGTCCAGTGGCATCCCGACCGACAGGTTGCTGCGGATGGTGGAGTCGAATGAGATCAAACCGCAGCGCAGTGCTTCGTCCAAGGGGGTGTCGTAGGTGAGGTTGCGGTCGAGAATCGGCCTGCCGTACTTGCTCTCGCCCAATTGCAGGAAGGGTGTGTCTGGCGTTGCCTGGAAGAAGTTGCCTTGGGCGTAGACGTTGTAGATGCCCATGGCGCTGCCCGCGATCTGGCCGCCCACCGTGAACGAGGCGCTCAGGTCGATCTGGGCCGTCAGCTTGCTGCGGTCACGGGTAATGACTTCGCGAAGGGTTTCGGCCACCAGCACCGTTGCATCGTAGAGCGTGCCGACGTTCAGCAGGTGGGTGCCGGTGCCTCGGCTGCGTTGTTCAAGCAGGTTGACCACCGATTGCGAGGTGGCAAGGTTGCCGGCGGTCTGCAGGACGATCAGCCGGTCCCCCGGCACGCTGAAAACGAACAGCTTGCGAAACGTGGATATCTGGTCGATACCGGCATTGGTGCGTGAGTCGCAGATGAATACCAGCCCGTCCGCCAAGTGCATAGCGACGCAGTAGGTCATGCTGTTTACCTTGTTCCTGGAATGGAGCGGCCCCGCCGCGCATGGCACGACGGGGCCCGCTTGAGTTGCGCCAGGTGATTACTGGCGGTGTACGTGGACGCTTGCCTGCATGGATTCGACGCCGCCACCGCGGCGCACGCCCCGGACCGGGCAGGCGTCGAGGTAATCCAGGCCTACCGCCAGCTTCAGATGCCGTTCGGGCCGGGTGAGGCGGTTGGTGACGTCGAAGCTGTACCAGGCTTCATCGATCCAGGCTTCGGCCCAGGCGTGGCTGGCCAGGTGGGTTTCGTCTTCGGTACACAGGTAGCCCGACACGTAGCGTGCCGGGATGCCGAGGCTGCGGGCGCAGGCCAGGAACGCGTGGGTATGGTCCTGGCACACCCCGGCACCGCCGGCAAATGACTCACTCGCGGTGGTGCCCACGGAGGTAGCACCTGGGCTGTAGGGCATATGGTCGGCCAGGCCTTGCATAAGTGCGGTCAGCGCGCCCCTGTCGCGGCGCTCGCCGCACTGCTGGGCGGCGAAGGCCATGAGTGCGTCACTGGCCTGGGTGAGGTGGCTGCTGCGCAGGAAAGGCAGGGGCGACTGGCCGCCGGCCTCGTGTTCGCAGTCCGGGTCGATTTCTACCTGGCCACTGGCGGTAAGGGCGAGGTGGCCATGGGGTTTTTCCAGGGTCAGTACGTGCAGGATATTGCCATACGGGTCGATCTGGCTGTTCACCTTGCAAGGCAGGTCCAGTTGCCATTCGAGGATGCGCTGACGCTCGCTGCTGCGCGGTGTCAGGCGCAGGAACTGGATGCTGTTGCACACGTCACTGGCATAGCTGTAGGTGGTGTCGTGGCGGATGGACAGTTTCATACGACCTCCAGATAGGAATTGTGGACGGTCTGGCCCAATTGATGGATGCGGCCGATGAAGTCGGTCAGCCACAGGTGCAGCCCGGCTTCGAGAATCTCGTCGATGGCGGTGTAGCGCAGTCGCGCGTTGAGTTCGGCAGCCATCCGTTGTGCAGGGCGGCCGGTAGTGCCAGGCAGGCCGGCGAGGATCTGGTCGAGCTCTTCGATGCACGCATGCAGCGAACGCGGCACGTCAACGCGCAGCAGCAACAGCTCCGACACCGGGCGTGCGCTGGGCGCATTGCGGTAGATTTCGTTGAACGCTTCGTAGGAGGTCAGTGCGCGCAACAAGGCGCTCCACTGGTAGTAACCCCTTGCAGAGTCGTCGCTGACTTCCTCGGAGGTTTCCCCGAACATTTCGTAGCGTGCATCGAGCAGGCGCAGGGTGTTGTCCGCCCGCTCAAGAAAGGTACCAAGGCGAATGAAGCTGTAGGCATCGTTGCGCATGATGGTGCCGGAGGTCGCGCCGCGGAACAGGTGGGAGCGTTCCTTGACCCAGTCGCAGAACTGGCTGATGCCATAGCGCCCAAGGCCATTGCTGGCGATGTTGCGCATTTCGATCCAGGTGGCGTTGATGTTTTCCCACATGTCGGCGGTTATTCGCCCGCGCACCGCATGCGCGTTGGTGCGCGCCGCCTGCAGGCAGCAATAGATGCTGCTGGGGTTGTTCGCGTCCAGCGCAAAGAAGTGCAGCATGCGCTCGGTGTCCAGCTCGGAGTGCTTGCGGATGTAATCGTCCAGCGTACCGGAGGCCAGCAGCGACATGGCAAGCTCCGCGTGGCCATCGGAGCGGCCGTCTTGCGGCATCAGCGACAGCGAGTAGCTGACCTCGAGCATGCGCGCGAGGTTTTCGGCGCGCTCCAGGTAGCGGGACATCCAGTACAGGTCGGAAGCGGTTCTCGAAAGCATGGCTCAGTCCTCCACCACCCAGGTGTCCTTGGTGCCGCCGCCCTGCGACGAGTTGACCACCAGCGAGCCTTCCTGCAGGGCAACGCGGGTCAGGCCGCCGGGCACCAGGCGCGTTTCGCTGCCTGACAGTACAAACGGGCGCAGGTCGATGTGGCGCGGCGCGATGCCGCTTTCAACGAAGGTCGGGCAGGTGGACAGGCACAGCGTGGGCTGGGCGATGTAGGCGTGCGGGCGCGCCTTGATGCGGGCGCGGAAATCCTCGATCTGCGCAGCGGTTGCGGCGGGGCCGACCAGCATGCCGTAGCCGCCGGAACCTTGGGTTTCCTTGACCACCAGCTCGGGCAGGTGCGCCAGGACGTGGGACAGGTCCTGCGGCTTGCGGCATTGCCAGGTGGGCACGTTCTTCAGGATCGGCTCCTCGCTCAGGTAAAAGCGGATCATCTCGTCAACGTAGGGGTAGATCGACTTGTCGTCGGCAACGCCTGTACCCACCGCGTTGGCCAGCACCACGTTGCCTGCCCGGTACACCGAGATCAGCCCAGGTACGCCCAGCATCGAATCAGGGTTGAACGACAGCGGGTCGAGGTATTCGTCATCCAGGCGGCGGTAGATCACGTCCACTTGCTGCGGGCCTGCGGTGGTGCGCATGTAGAGGTGGTCGTTGCGCACGAACAGGTCGGCGCCTTCGACCAGCTCGATGCCCATCTCCCGCGCCAGGAACGCATGCTCGAAGTAGGCGCTGTTGAAGCGCCCCGGGGTAAGCACCACGGCGGTCGGGTTGTCCAGCGGGCTGGCACTCTTGAGTGTGTCGAGCAGCAGGTTGGGGTAGTGGTCGATCGGGGCGATGCGCTGGGCGGCGAACAGTTCGGGGAACAGGCGCATCATCATCTTGCGGTCTTCGAGCATGTAGCTGACGCCGCTGGGCGTGCGCAGGTTGTCTTCCAGTACGTAATACGTACCATCACTGTCGCGTACCAGATCGACACCGGCGATATGCGCGTACAGCCCCCGGTGCAGGTTCAGGCCTTGCATGGCGACCTGGTAACCCTCGTTGGCCAGCACTTGCTCGGGCGGAATGATGCCTGCCTTGAGAATGCGCTGATCGTGGTAGATGTCCTGGAGGAACAGGTTCAGCGCCTGAACCCGCTGAATACACCCGCGTTCGACGATGCGCCATTCGCTGGCGCGGATGCTGCGCGGGATGATGTCGAAGGGGATCAGCCGCTCGGTGTCCTGCTGGTCACCGTACAGGGTGAAGGTGATACCGGCCCGGTGGAACAGCAGGTCGGCTTCGTGCCGGCGTTGTTCCAACAGTTCCAGCGGTGTGTTCGCCAGCCAGCGGGCGAACTCCTGATAGTGCGGGCGGCAACTTCCGTTTGCCTCATACATTTCGTTGAAAAAAGCCCGGGACATACCCACTCCTTGCCACGACTCGTCGGCAGTTTCGTTTCTCGCTTGCCAAGCGATCCACTGGAGCTTTGCAATGACAATGCCGGAACGGGCAGGGCGCAAGGGGCAGGAAGAAAAATGGCTCTGAAAAAGCGAGAGAGCGCTTTTTGATATCAATAAAACGACGGAATCAGGCGAATTGTCGGAGTTTTGCGTAGATCAGCCGCAGCGAAGGCAGGGGCTCACTGCATCAAATGGGTGCAGGACTTGGCTTGGTGAAAAAGTCGAACCAAATCAGGGCAAGCGATGAGTACGTAAGGCCAGCCGTGCCATCAGGCGGCGGCATGCACATGGTCGACGATCGTCACCCGGTTACGGCCCGATGCCTTGGCACGGTACATGGCCTTGTCGGCGCTGCTGAGCAACGCATCGAGTTCACTGGCGGGTGCTTTGGCGAAGGCCAGGCCTATGCTGGCGGTAACCGCGAATTGCGTGTCGACGTTCAGCATTGCGATCAGGGCCCGCAGGCGCTCGGCAATCTCGCTGGCAGTGACCAGAGGCGTATCGGGCAGCAGGATGGCGAACTCCTCGCCGCCCAGCCTGCCGGCGATGTCGTCGTCACGCAGGCTGGCGCTGATGGCTGCACCGATCCGTTGCAGCACCTGGTCGCCCGCCGCATGCCCGGCGGTATCGTTGATCTGTTTGAAATGATCGACGTCCAGCATCAGCACGGCTACATACGTCTGCCCCTCCTTGCACAAGGTGTGCTGCGCCAAGGCACAGTCAAAAAAGGCACGGCGATTGTTCAGACCGG
This sequence comes from Pseudomonas sp. TR47, assembly GCF_044143025.1. Lineage (NCBI taxonomy): Bacteria > Pseudomonadati > Pseudomonadota > Gammaproteobacteria > Pseudomonadales > Pseudomonadaceae > Pseudomonas > Pseudomonas sp. TR47. The sequence continues at coordinate 68,827 of NZ_JBHFCS010000017.1, forward strand.
TCAGTTCGTCCGTGCACGAGGCCACGATGGCAAGCCGGTGTGCGCGTTCCATTTCGTGCTTCAGGCGCCAGGCGGTCACCAGCGCTGAAGACAGGCTGTTCGTCGCATTGACGACGAACGAAGCGAACACCAGCACCGCCAGAGCGATCCCCTGCTGCAGCGCGGATGGCTGCAGCAGCAGCCAGCCGGTGCTGGGCAGCAGCACCAAAGCGATCGATACCAGGGTCATGTTGCGGTACGAGGAGTAACACGAGACTGCGCTGACAGACATGCCCACGGCAAACAGCATGATCAATGCCTGCCCCAGCAGGTCGTCGGCAGGCATCACAGCCAGTGCGCCCAAGCCCCAGACTGCCGCCGACAGCGCCAGGGTGGCCCAGTAGCGCCACTCCCAGCGTTCGGCCGTGCGCTGGTTGGCCGGTGCCCGCAGATAGGCGACGAACATGGCGGTGCGCAGGGCCGTCGACAGGCTCAATACCGTCATCCAGGCGGCCACTTTTTGCTGGTCGAAACGCTCCCAGCCCAACCAGCACAGCATTGCGGCAGCCAGGAAGCTGCCAAGCACAGCGGGCGCCGACTGGACGAACAGCTGGTGCAGGCGGTCCGTCCTTACACAGTGCGCTATTTCATCGCCAGGATTGAGCTCTGTCATGGCATTCGCCGCAATTCGTGATCGGTGGCGCATTGTGGCACTTTGCCTGCGCCCTGGAAAAGCGTTCTGGCGTTCACGCGGGATGCCCTCTGTTGTTGGCGTCAGTGCATACCCATTGGCAGCGCTTGTCTTGCCTGCCTCTTGTCGGGCCGTATGGGCAACATGGCAGACTGTAGCTGCTTTCCCACTGGATGCTCGAAACCAGTGCAGTGCGTGACGGGCCGATCCTCGACGATGCAGCCGTTGTCCAGCAGCACGACCCGCTGGCAGAAGTACTGCACCAGGCTCAGGTCATGGCTGATCAGCACGAAGGCGGTGCCGCTGCGCTGGCGTAACGCCTCCAGCTGCTGCAGGAGCTGTAACTGCAATACCCGATCCAGGTTCGACAACGCTTCGTCGAGCACCACCAGTTGCGGCGAGACGGCCAGCGCCCGGGCGATGTTGGCACGCTGCAACTGGCCGCCACTCAACTGCTGCGGCAGGCGCTGGGCATGCTCGGCGCGCAGGCCCATTGCCTCCAGCAGTTCAAGGGTGCGAGCTTGTCGGCCGGCTTCATCCAGGTCGGTGAGGTGGCGCAGCGGCTCGGCGATGCTCCAGCCGATGCTGCGCTGCGGGTTGAAAGCGCCGGGGGCGTCCTGGAACACCAGTTGCACGGTGCGCTGGAAGTCGCGCGCCTGCTCACCTCTTAGCTGGCTGACATCCTGCCCGGTAAAGCTCACCTGGCCCTGGGTGGGTTTTTCCAGCCCGAGCAGCAGCCGCGCCAGTGTGCTTTTGCCGCTGCCACTGCTGCCTAGCAGTCCGATGGACTCACCTGCGTGCAGGTGCAGGTCGATACTGTCGAGCACCTGCAGCCAGCCCCGTTTGCGCAACAGCCCCCCGGTGCGATAGCGATGGCCAACGTTGTGGACGTGCAGCAGGCTCATGGTTGGCTCCGGCAGAGTATCTGGTGGGCGTGGAGGAGGGTGCGGGCAGCGGCGCTGGCAGGGTTCTGGAAAAGCTCATGGACCGGCTGGCATTCGACGATGCGGCCGGCTTCCATCACCGCGACCTGGTCTGCGCAGCGCGCCACCACGCCCATGTCGTGAGTCACCAGCAACACCCCCAGCCCATGCACCTGCACCAGTTCCATCAGCAGGTCGAGAAAACGCGCCTGGCTCAGGGCATCGAGGTCACTTGTGGGTTCATCAGCCAAGAGGAACGGGGTTTCGGCCATGAGCGCCAGGGCGATCATCATCCGTTGCAGCATGCCCCCGCTGAGCTGAAAGGCGAACGCTTGCAGCACACGCTCACGGTCTGCCAGGCCCACCGCATCCAGGCAGTGGGCCATCCGCGCACGGGCTGCTGCACCGGTGACGCCGCGCTGCCTGAGCGTCTCCAGGCCGTGGCTGGCCATATTGCGCACCGGGTTGAAGGCGCTGCGCGGGTTTTGCAGTACCAGGCTGGCCAGGCGGCCACGGACACTGCTTGCAGCCAGCGGCTGGCCGTCGAGCAGCAGTTGCCCGTGGGTACGGGTAAGGCCTGGCGGCAGCAGGTCGAGCACACCCAGGCAACTGAGGGATTTGCCTGAGCCACTGGCACCGACCAACGTGCAGACTTCGCCGCGGCGCAGTTGCAAGTCAACGCCGTGCACCAGCACGCCGGCCTGAGCCTCGATGCGCAAGCCGCGGATTTCAAGTACCGAGGGGTTCATTCAATGGCGCTCCTGTGTGGGGTCGAGGCGGTCGCGCAGCGCATCGCCCAGCAGGTTGAAGGCCATCACCGAGAAGAAGATCATCAGCCCTGGCAACAGCAGCAGTTGCGGGTGCGTCCAGATGAATTCCTTGGCGTCGTTGATCATCACGCCCCATTCGGCGGTGGGCGGCGCCACCCCGAGGCCAAGGAACGACAGGCCGGAGACGTGCAGCATCATGTGGCCGATGTCCATGGTCGCCAGCACCAGCAATGGGCCGGCGATATTGGGCAGCACATGCTGGCGCAGCCGCGCCCAGCGTGAAGCGCCGGCCAGGCGTGAAGCCAGCACGTATTCGCGGCCGCGCTGGGCAATCACCAGGCCGCGCACCATGCGCGCATACCAGGCCCAGTGGGACAGGGCGATGGCGATGATCACGTTGCTAAGGCCGGTGCCCAGCAAGGTGACGAAGAAGAATGCCAGTACCAGCGTGGGGAAGGTCATGAACATGTCGCACAGGCGCATAAGCAACAGGTCGGTGCGCCCGCCGACGAACCCGGCCACGCCGCCGACCGCGAGCCCAAGCGCCAGCACCAGCGCCAGGGTCAGCATCACGCTGCCCAAGGACAGGCGCGTGCCGACGATCAGCCGCGAAAGCAGGTCGCGCCCGAGGTGGTCGGTGCCCAGCCAGTGGCTGGCGTCGGGCGCCTGCAGGCGCTGGCCGAGGTCGACCAGGTCGGGGTCATGCGGGGCAATCCAATGGCCGAACAGCGCCAGCGATGCCAGCAGGCCGACCAGGGCCAGGCCGATCATCAGGCTGGGGCGGCGCAGCAGCAATGGCTGGGGCAGGGCAGACTGCACACTCATGCGTTCACCCCTTCCAGCCGGCTGCGAGGATCAAGCCAGGCGTAGCAGACATCGACGATCAGGTTGCAGACCATCAGCAGACCGGTCAGTAGCAGGGTGAAGCACTGCATCACCGGGAAGTCGCGGTTCAGCACTGCAGACACCGCAAAACGGCCAACGCCGGGCCAGGCGAAGATGGTCTCGATCACCAGTGCGCCACCGATCAGTTCGCCGATGTGCATGCCGGTGGCCGTCACCAGCGGCAACCAGGCATTGCGCAGGATATGGTCGCGCCAGACGTGCCGTTCGGGCAGGCCGCGGGCACGGGCATAGGTGACGTGGCGCTGCCCGCCGGCTTCCAGCAGGCTGGCACGCAGCAGGCGGGCGTTGATCGACATCGACATCAGGGCGATGGCCAGCACCGGCATAACCAGGTGCCCGGCCCCCCCACGCCCCAGCGGCGGCAGCCAGCCCAGCCACAGCGAAAACAGCGCGATCAGCAGAAACGCCAGCCAGAAATTGGGCATGGACACCCCCAGGAACGTCACTGCCCGCACGGCGTGGTCAGGCCAGCGCCCTTGCCAGCGGGCCGCCAACAGCCCCAAGGGTATCGACAGCAGCAGCGTGCAGGCCAACGCCAGGCCGCCGAGTTGCAGGGTGGCGGGGAGGTAGTAGAGCAGGTCATCAAGCACTGGGCGGCCGGTGATATAGGAGATGCCGAAGTCCAGATGCACGGCGTTCCACAGCCAACTCAGGTATTGCGCATACAGCGGGCGATCCAGCCCCAGGGTATGGCGCACCTCGGCGATGGCTGCGTCGGTCGGTGGGATGTGCGAAAGCCGGAGGTAGTCCAGCGCCGGGTCGGTGCTGCCCAGGTGCAGCAGCACGAACACCAGCAACGAAACGCCAAGCATGACCGGTACAAGCAGCGCCAGGCGCAACAGGATGTAGCGCAACATGTCAGTCTTCCTGTTTGGGTGTCATGGTTTCGAACGGCACATCGAACAACGTGCTGCCGAACTGGACCTTGGCCACCGAGTCTCGGCGCACGCTGATGGCCGTGAGATGCGAGATGGGCAGGTAGACGGCCTGTTCGTGCAGGGTGGTGAGGATGAAGCGGTACTGCTCGGCACGCTGCTGCTCATCCGTGCTGGCCAGCACCTGGCCTATGCGCTTGTCCAGTTCGTCCTTGATTGCCAACCCACGCTGAGCCATGTAGTCGGCATGGCCGGCGTAGCGCATGGAACTGACGAACGAATGCGGGTCGTAGGGCGTACCCCAGGTGTCAGCGAAGATCATGCCGAAGTCGCCGTCGCGCTGGCGCCGCACCAGCGCCCCTTCCTCAACCGCACGCAGGTCGATGCGGATGCCGATTTTCGCCAGCTCGCCCTGCAGCACTTCGGCCAGGCTCTTCTGCAAGGCGCTGGTGCCGAGGAACACCAGCTCGATGGCCAATGGTTGGCCGCCTTTGCTGCGCACTGAAGCGCCTGGCGCCAAGGTCCACCCGGCAGCGTCGAGCGCACTGGCGGCCAGCGCAGGGTCATACGGGTAGGGCTTGAGGCCGATATCGGCGTAGGGCATGTTGCTGGCGAACAGGGTGTCTGCGCGGGGCTCAAGGCCGTAGAGGATCTTGTCGATGATGGCTTGCTTGTCCACCGCCTCGTTGATCGCCTGGCGTACCGCCAGATCACGGGTAGCGCCACGGCCGGTGTTCATCGCCAGGGTGCGGGTGGCCAGCGGTGCCGACAGTGCGGTGGCAAAGCCCTGGTCACGCAGGCGTACGAACGTGCCGGCCGTGATTTCGCCGGCAGCGCCCTGGATCAGCTCGACTTCGCCGGCCTGCAGGGCCAGTGCGCGGCTGTTGGGGTCTGGGATGACCTTGACCATGACCTCGCCGTAGGCCGGCTTTGGCCCCCAATAATGAGGGTTGCGCACGAAGCGGTCGTATTCGCCCAGGCGCGATTCGGCGCGCATCCACGGGCCGGTCCCGGCGGGTTGGCCGGGTTTTGCCTGAGGCGAGGCAAAGCGTAAGGGGCGAACCTGGGCCAGTTCCATCAGCGTCGGGTAGTAGGGGTGCTTGAGGACCAGGCGCAGGGTCAGGCGTTCAGGTGCTTCAACGTGGTCCAGGGTGGTCACCAGCTCCATCCAGCGGTGGCGCTGAGCGTTGGCCAGCACTGCATCGAGGTTGGCTTTGGCCGCAGGCGCGTCGAAGGGTGTGCCATCACTGAAGCGCACGCCGTCACGAAGCGTGAACGTGTAGGTCTTGCCGTCATCGGAAACCTGCCAGGCCTCAGCCAGCCAAGGCTCCAGCGTACCTGCGGCGGTATAGCGCACCAGGGGCTCATAGACCATGGCCTGGGCGTACATCTGGTTCGGGGAGTAGCCACGCGGGTCGAGCGGCCCGGCATTCACAGGCCATGAGTACACCAGCCTTGGCCCTTGCTCGGCGGCGCTGCTGGCCGGCGCAACAGTGCACGCAGCAAGAAAAAGGATGCCCAAGAGGGCGGGCTTTCGTTTACCTGGCTGCTGCTTCACACTGCGTTCCCCACTTTCACGGAGGCCGTAGGCTAAAGCGCGGTGGGTATGATGTCTACGTGAAATCATCTTACCGGAAGTTACAGAATGCAACGAATCACCATCACGCTGGATGAAGAGCTGCTCGACGTCATCGATCGGCGGGTGGCGAGCCAAGGCTACCAGGGCCGTTCGGAGGCCATTCGCGACCTGTTGCGTGCGGGCATGCGCGAGTCTGAAGCATTGCCGGACGATGCCGCCTGCGTGGCCGTGGTCAGCTACCTGTACGACCACAGCACCCGCGAACTGCCCAGGCGGCTCAACCAGACCCTGCATGCCCACCACGATCTGACCCGGTCCACCCTGCACGTGCACCTGGACGCCGGCCACTGCCTGGAGGTCTCGGTGCTGCAGGGCGAAAGCGGCCGTATTGGCGAGCTGTCTCGCCAATTGATGGTCGAACGTGGGGTGGAACATGGCCAGGTGCAGGTGATGCCGGCGCCGGGCCAGGCGAAGGTGCGCTGAGGGTCCAGATCGTTGCCCCATGGCCAATGACAGGCAGTCGGCGCCTCAGAGCAGAATGTAGTCGCTGTATTGACGCAGCCCGCCATGCGCACCTTCGATCAAGTGCACATAACGCCCGCCCACCAGGTCGACTGGCAGGCAATCGTCTACCTCAAGCACTGCGTCGGTATGCGGCTTGAGCCAGCCTGCCTGCATGCGTTGCTTGCCCAGTTGCTTGGCCTGGGCCTTGTCCCTGGCCACTACCAGCAGGTAGCGGTGCGCCTCCCCAAACACCTGCGGCTCGTAACCGCCCAGGTTGATGAAAAACAGCCGCGGATCATCCGGGCCTGGCGCCAGTTGGCTGAACGCGACACGGTAGTGATCGATACCGTCGACCTCCAGCCACGAGTCGATGTGCAGGCCTGCACGGCTGCCGAACCAGCCCTCGCGCAGTTGCGGGTACGCCTGCTGCAGTGAGTCCGCCTGCGCGAACAGCACGTCGTGCACCTCGATACTGGCCCGTGGGTGGCGGCCACCGAGCATGACTACGTACAGCATGAGCAATTCCTTCAGGTGGCGGAAGACGCCGTATTCTGCGGGTTATGGCGTCTGTCGACCACCGTCTCTTTAGGCGCCTTTACCTGGCGGCTCTGGCGCCGCATGCGACGCCAGGCCCATCAGTAACGCCACTGCACAGCGACTTCCAGGCTGCGCGGCTCACCCAGGTAGTACTGGGTATTGCTCTGGTGGATGAAGCGGGCGTAAACCTCGTCGGTGAGGTTGCGCAACCGTGCGCTGAGCTGCACATGCTTGTCCAGGTCGTGGGTCATGGACAGCCCGTATAGGGTGTAGGACGGCACCCAGGCGGTGTTGGCGGTATTGGCGTACACCGAGGCCACGTAGCGGGCGTCGGCACCCACTTGCCAGCCCGGCGCCAGGTCGTAGGTCAGCCAGAGGTTGGCCACGCGGTCGGGGATGTTCACCGGGTTCTTGCCCTTGCGCGAATACACCACACCGCCAATGGTCTCGTTGAACTCGTCGTACTCGGCATTCACCCAACTGAAGTTACCGGCCGCCAGCAGCTTGGGCGTGACCTTGAACGACGCCGCCAGCTCGATACCGGTGGAGGTCTGCTGGCCTGCCTGCTCGGTGGTGTTGGGCACGGTCGAAGAGGGCACCGAGATGTTCTTGCGCACGATGCGATAGGCCGCTGCGGTGGCCGAGCCGCGGCCGTCGAGGAAGTCGAACTTGCTGCCCACCTCGACCTGGCGGCCGGTGCTCAGGTCGAAGTCACCGACCTGGCTGATCGACGCACTGGTCAGCGTGCCTCCTGGTGGTTCGGCCGAGGTGCTGTACTGGGTATAGAGGCTGACGTGCGGGGTCAGGTCGTAGACCAGGCCCAGGCGACCAGTGACCGCGTCCCAGCGCCGGTCGAGTTTCGAGCGTGCGACATGGTCGACAACGTCGAAGTCGATGTGGTCGTAGCGCAAGGCGGTGATCAGCGACAACTGGTCGGTCAGGCGCGTGCGGTTCTCGACGAAGCCCGAGGAGGTGTCGGTGGTCGTGCTGCGGCCTTTGCTGCGCGGTGCGTCCATGCCGGGGATGTCGAGGAAGTCACCGGGCTCGAAGCCGTTCGGGTTGACGGTGTCGAAGGCCCCTTTGGACAGCGGATAGTTGGTTTGCTGGTTGTGGTTGTAGTCAACGCCAAATGCCCAGTCGCTGGCCAGGCCGAACAGTTGGCCTTGGTGGGTCAGCTCCAGGCGGTTGCCATTGACCTCCTGGTCGTGACGTTGGCGGTAGCCCCCGGAGCGGGCAATGGCGCTGTTGTCGGCGTTGTAGCGGTACACCTCGAGGTTGCGGTAATCGCGCTGGCCGTCGTAGTGGTAGAACGTATTGCGCAACTGGGTGGTGTCGTCGAAACGGTAGTCGGTGATCGAGCGCAGCCAGCGGGTGCGCTGCTCGTAGCGGCCGTCTTCGACGTTGTAGTTGTTGAAGCGGTTGCCTTTGTCAATGTGCAAGGTCCCTGTCAGCGGTTGCAACACTGGCGTACCCCAGTAGGGGCTGTCTTCCTTTTCTTCCAGGTATTCAAGTGCAAGGGTGTGCGACAACTGGTCGTTGATGTCACTGAGCAGCGAGAAGGCCAGGTTGCCGGCACCGTTCTCTTGGCGGTCGATATAGCCGTTGGTGTGGGTGCGGCTGTAGTCGAGCCGCGCATAGTGGCGTGGGCCGTCGCCACTGTTGAGCGCCTTGTTGAAGCCTACTGCGGTTTCCCAAGTGTCATAGCGGCCATAGCTGACCCGGCCTTCGAAGGTGTCCTCATCGCGGTTGGCCAACTTGGTGATCACGTTGAGGCTGCCACCCACGGCGCCACTGCCGTTGAGGAACGACGACGGGCCACCCAGCAGTTCGACGCGGTCATAGATCCAGGCACCGACCGGGCGTGCCGCTGCGCCGTACTGCAGGTTGATGCCGTTGAACAGCTGGCTGACCTGGGCACCGTTGAAGCCCCGGTACGCCACATAACCGCCCCAGCCGGGCGGCGCCGACGCATTCACCCCTGGCAGTGCGTTGGCGGCGTCCTGGAAGTTGCGCGCGCCGATACGCTCCATCGTCTCGCGGTCGGCCACACTGACCGAAGCAGGGTTTTCACGGGCGCTGAGGTTCAGGCGCGAGCCGCTTTCGATGGGGGTATCAAGGTTCAGGCCGGTGGCCTGTTTCGGTTGGTCGGCGCTGGCCGTCACGTTGCTGGCAGGCAGTGTCAGGGTTTGATCCTGCGCCCACGCGCAGGTTGCGCTGCCAACGAGCAGCGCCAAAGTGGTCATGCGGAACATGCAAGGCTTCCTGGCTGAAATAGATTAACGCCCGCCGCAGGCGATGCCGCGGCGTGGCGATGTCAGAGCACGGGAAGTGGGGCGGGTGAGGCGCGGGGGTTGACTAACGGCCAGCGGTGTTTGGGCAGGCGCGGCGGCGGTTGCCTGGGCAAGGGTGTGCGCGACTCGCCTGCGAGCAGGGCCAGCAGGCCGAAGAAGGCGGCAAGCAGGCTGGCGCAAAACAGGCTGGTGATCACACAGTCGGCGCCGGTGGGCGGCATCGGGTCGGTGATGTCCTGGTCACCCTTGAATGCACCGCTGCTGTCGGCGGCGCACCAAGCGGCGTCGTCCAGGCCGCTGAGGCGCAGCCCGGCCATCTGCCCATGCCCCATTGCGCAGAGCAACGAGCCGAACAGGATGCTGAAGTACAGCATCCAGGCAACCAGTGCTTTTTCGGGGCGGGCCAGGTTCAAGGGCAGCTCGGGGACGGGTGAGGGGATGAGAACGCGATTCTAACGGTTTTGCAGTATCTGAAAAGAGGTGTGTGCACACAAAGGGCACTGGATAAACGCTGCATCGTTTCATCTGCTGAACGCGGCTCGGGCACGGAAGGATAAATATATAAAAGTCCAAAACCTGTACAAGAAGCTATTCTTGTATAGGATTTAGCGAGCCTGACGTTTGCAAATGCCCCCGCGCAGGTGATGCCTGCCTTATGGAGTACACGCCATGAATCTGCACAACCTGACGGAGCTGGCAGCAGCCGGTGACGTTAAAGAACTTGAGCTGCTGTCGCTGGAAGGCGGCTTTTACATCCTGCGGGCGCTGACTGACGCCGGGCCGCTCACGCTCAGCGATGCAAACGGCCAGGCGGTGCGCTTTCGCTCGACCACCGAGCTGCGACAACTGCTGGCCGATCTGCCGCCTGTGCCGTGCATGCTGGTGCAACAGGTGGTGCATGACGAGATGTGCGGGCAGCGCAACGGCCCTGTCGAGCCCCTGCGTGTGCCGGTGACGCTGGCCAGCCAGTGGTAGACCGTGCATTGCGCCTGGGCCTGGTGCTGGGGGATCAACTGTCGTTCGACCTGGCAAGCCTCGCCGCGCTGGACCCTGCACACGACGTGATCCTGATGGCGGAAGTGCAGGGCGAGGCGCGCTACGTGCCGCATCATCCGCAAAAGATCGTGCTCATTTTCAGCGCCATGCGCCATTTTGCCCAGGCGCTGCGTGAACGCGGCTGGCGGGTGGAGTATGTGGAGCTGAACGCACCCGGCAACAGCGGCAGCATTGCTGGTGAACTGCGACGGTGGCAGCAGGCGCTGGGTGCGACGCACATTCACCTGACCGAGTGTGGCGAATGGCGCCTGGAGCAGGCTTTGAATGACGCCGGCTTACCACTGGTATGGCATCGCGATACACGGTTTCTTTGCTCGCGCGATGCTTTCGCACGCTGGGCAAAAGACCGTCGCCAATTGCGTATGGAGCACTTTTACCGCGGCATGCGCAAGCGTTGCGGCCTTCTGCTGGAGCCCGATGGCAGCCCGGTGGGTGGCACCTGGAACCTGGATGGTGACAACCGCAAACCCTTGCCACGGGGGCTGCGCGGACCGTTCCCGGCGCGCTTTGCCCAGGACGAAATCACCACGGCGGTCGTGGCGCTGGTCGGCGAATGCTTCAGTGACCATTACGGGGCGGTAGAAGGGTTCGACTATCCCGTGACCCATGAACAGGCCCAGCAGCTCTGGGAACATTTTCTCGAGTTTGGCCTGGCCGCGTTCGGCGACTACCAGGACGCCATGGCCGAAGGCGAGCCGTTCCTGTTCCATGCGCGTATCAGTGCGGCCCTGAACATCGGGTTGCTGGATGTGCGGCGGTTGTGCGAAGACGTGGACAATGCGTGGCGTGAGGCGCGGATACCGCTCAACGCGGCTGAAGGTTTCATCCGCCAGCTGATCGGCTGGCGCGAGTATGTGCGCGGCATCTATTGGCTACGCATGCCTGAGTATGCCGGGCTCAATTACCTGGGCAACGACCGTGCGTTGCCGGAATTCTACTGGACCGGGCATACCCGCATGCGCTGCATGGAGCAGGCCATCGGCCAGACCCTGCAGTTGGGCTATGCACACCACATTCAGCGGCTGATGGTCACGGGCAACTTCGCACTGCTCGCCGGCATTGTGCCCAGCGCGATATGCGAGTGGTACCTGGCCGTGTACATGGATGCCTTCGACTGGGTGGAACTGCCCAACACGCTCGGCATGGTGATGCACGCTGACGGCGGCTACCTGGGGTCCAAACCGTATTGCGCCAGTGGCCGTTACATCCAGCGCATGTCCGACCACTGCAAGGCCTGCAGCTACAAGGTCGAGCATGCGGTAGAGGAGGATGCCTGCCCATTCAACGCGCTGTACTGGCACTTCATCATCCGTCATCGTCACCTATTGGCTGGCAACCCCCGCCTGGCATTGGTCTATCGCAGCCTTGACGGCATGTCGGTTGCCAGGCGCGAGGGCGTGTGGGCGCGTGGCGAAGCCTTGTTGGCCCGCCTCGACAGTGGTCAGAGCCTATGAAATAACCGTTCGATAAGCGACCACTTTTCCCTGATCTGCAGATACCGCCAAGCAGCCATCATGCACATTTGTGATTCTCTTTGGCCAACCGCTCGGCGCAAACCTGAAACCCGCCGCTCTCGATAAGGTGTTCACGCTTGAAACTTCATCAGCTCAAGGCGCTCGTTGCCATTCACCAGGGGGGAAGCATTCTCGAGGCCTCCAAAATCTTGCACATCACGCAACCTGCCCTGAGCCGCTCGATCAAGGAACTGGAGCGGGAGTTGGGGTTCACCCTCTTGCAGCGTTCGTACAAGGGCATGGCGTTGACCGATGAGGGCAAGCGCATCATCCGCCATGCCAACCTGGTGGTGGAGAGTATCCGCCGTTTGCAGATCGAGGCGGCAAGCATTCAGGATGCCGCATTGGGGGCGGTGTCGATCGGCGTCACCTCGCTGACGGCGATGCTTGACGGGGTGGATGAAAGCATTCTGGCGTTTCGGCGCAAGTACCCGCGGGTGAAAATCACAATCACCGATCTGCGTCCCAGCCAGATCCTGCAACGCCTGCGCGACGGTAGCCTGGACTTTGCCATCACCTCCCAGCAACCCTTGAGCCGTCTCAATCTGGATTGGGAGGCAGTGGGCAGCATCAAGGGCAAGGTGATCTGCCATGCGTCCAACCAGCAGAAGTTTTCCCAGTCACTGCGTTCGCTGCAATACGCCAACTGGATCAGCCTGGACGAGCTGACCGATCAGGCATCGCAGTTTCACCAGTTGTTCGAGGTCAACGGCCTGCGCGTGCCGCAGAGCGCGGTGGAGTGCACGTCGATAATGATGGCCCTCAAGCTCCTGAAGAACACGGAGTCGCTGATGACCATCAGTGAACTGGCCGTAAACGATGCCTTCACCTTCGCTACCCGGCCGGAGTTCATTCAAGTGGCGGTGCAGGAGCTGGTACCAGACTATCCAATCAATCTCGTCTGCATCGACCGTGATAGCCTCACGGCCCCCGCTCAGGAACTCTTCCACAGCTTGCGCGCAAGAGTCCTCAAGACGCTGCCGCGGGACGTTTCAGAAGTGGTAGTACATGCCTAGTGAAATATTGCTTGGGTCATCTCCCACCTGATCAACCGGAGTGCCTGCGTAGGTCACCGATGACGCGCCTTGGTTGGCGATCACACCCAGGCGCGCATAGGCGGCCCAGCGCGGGTTGAAGAAGTGGTCGTAGCCAAGCACTACCCCCAGCGCGTCCTTTTCGCGGGCCGATACCGTCCGCTGGACCACCGCCAGCCTGAGCACGTCAAGCTTGCCCACCGGGGCCATCAGGCCGAAGGTGTACACGGTGGTAGTGGGTGTGCCCGCTTGGTCTACATCCTGGCGTTGCCAGGTCAGGCTGGTGGCCAGTGGGCCGAAATCATAGAACGCCGACAGGCTTGTGTAGTGGTTGGCAGTCTGGCGAGAGCTGCCACCATCGTCCCATGGGTCGCTGTAATACAGGTTGTAAGACCCCAGCAGCATCACACGGCTATTTCGGTACTGCAGCTTCGCACCGCCACCACGCACCGTACGCCCCTGGCTGGCGACATCATCGAAGCCGAAGCTCAAGGCCGTTGCCAGGCTGAAGCCGTTCATGCTCGGGCTGGTGTAGGCCAGGGTGTGCTTGGGCCGCAGGTCGAGATAGTAGGCGCCTTTGCCGGCCGCAGGTATGGACAGAAACGTATACGGTGAGCCGTATGCCGCCAGAAACGGGTCGGCGTAGGTCGGGGTCCCCACCCCGTAGGTTTTGCCGAACTCAAGCCTGCCCAGGCTCCGCGAGCGCAGGGCGAGCGTTGCCAGGCGCAGCGTGCCGATGTTGTCCCAGGTCCCTTCCAGGGCCTTGCCGTTCAGATTGAAGCCTTCTTCGACGTCCAGTTCCAGCACCGTATCGGGATCAAGTGCCTTTCGGGCATACACCCCGAGTTTGTTGGTCCAGGCGCCGCCGCCCGCCATTTGGAAACCTGAGTGGTGCTGAGAGTCGTGGTAGCTGGCGAACGCATCCACGGTACCGTAGATCTTCAGCTTGTCATCGAACCCCTGATCCACCCCGTAGTAACCGAACCCGGAGGCTAGCCGGTTGAGGGTAGGGAAGCCCTCGGCCTGTGCCTGCATGGCAAGACAAAGCCCTTGGCTCATCAACAGCAACGACACAGTGCGAGTGATGCAAGTATTCATTCACGACTCCAGGCACGGGATGCGGTCGCGCTAGATTCGATGAACAGCAGGTTGCAGCGTGATTGCTTGTTTGGCCAACGTATGTCTTTTGGTTAATAAGGTGGGCGGGATCTCGCTGGGCCGGGAAAAGTTGCCCGCAAAGCTGCTACATGGCAGTGACCAATGTTTGTTTCCATCCCCCTGAGTGGCCAACTTCGATGACCCCTATCGGGGCACAAGGACGATGCCAGGGCATCTGTGCGCCATCCCAAGGCAAAGCGGCCACGTCAGCGCCCGGTCAATTAACCATTGGTTAGTTCATTGCCAAAACTGCAAGTGTGTTGGCTGCGCGATTGGCTGATAGTCACTGCATGCCGTGATTCGCCATCGGAGATAACAATGAACAGACCGCTACCTGCACCTACGATCCTGGAGGCCGGCTCAAAGCATCACGCGCAGGCATCGTCCTCACGCAGAACCCTGATAGCGTGCTCACTGGGCAACGCCCTGGAGATGTACGACTTCACCATCTACAGCTTCTTCGCGGTGCTGATCGGCCGGCACTTCTTCCCTTCAGAGTCGGCACTGGCCTCGCTCCTGATGTCGCTGGCAACCTTTGGTGTGGGCTTTTTGATGCGGCCAGTGGGGGGCATCATCATCGGCCGCTACGCCGACAGGCATGGCCGCAAAGCCGCCTTGAGCCTGACGATCGGCCTGATGACGTTGGGCACTGCCTTGATCGCCTTCGCGCCTACGTATTCGCAGGTCGGTATCTTTGCAACGTTCATGCTGGTCGCCGGTCGGCTGATTCAGGGGGTGTCGGCAGGTGGCGAGGTCGGTACCGCATCGGTTTATCTGATGGAGTCCAGTACTGCCTCCAAGCGATGCCAGAGCGTGAGCTGGCAGGCGGCCAGCCAGGGTTATGCCGCGCTGGTCGGGGCGGGGTTCGGGTTCAGCCTGAGCCAGTTGCTGGACCCGGCCAGCCTCGAAAGCTGGGGCTGGCGCATTCCATTCATTTTCGGCCTGTTGATCGGCCCGGTAGGCTTGTATATCCGCAACCGTCTACCAGAAACCCACGAGGCCGCGGCGGCACAGGAGGGCAGGCAGCCGCTGGACCCGGAGTTGCTCAAACGCATCGGCCTGGGCATCGGCCTGATGGCCAGTTCTACCATCGGCATGTACCTGTTCGTGTTTTACATGCCCACCTACCTGACCACCGCCATGCACTACCCGCAAAGCAGTGCCATGGCGATCGCCGGCATCAGCAGCGGCTGCATGGCGATCATATGCCCGCTGGCCGGCAAGTTCGCCGACAAATACCAGCTCAGGAAACGCCTGCTGGTCTGGACCATTCTCGCGCCCGTGGTGTTGACGCTGCCGGTGTTCTACGTGCTTGGGCACGTCGAGCACATGGGCCTGGCAATGATGTGTGTCGCGGCGTTGATTCTGCCCACTTGCATAGGCGCCGGAGCGTACTTCGCGTTGATCATGGAAGGCTTCCCCAAGGCGCAGCGTGCCTTTGGCACCTCGGTCAGCTACAGCCTGGGGGTGACACTTTTCGGCGGGTTTTCGCCACTGATCGCTACCTGGCTGATTGCTGCAATGGGCACGCCATTGGCACCGGCCTACTACCTGTTGGTGGGTGGCGCGGTAAGCCTGGTCTGCCTCAAGTACTTCCCTGAAAACAAAGGATGCGAGTGACATGGGTACCTTCGAGCGAAATCAAACCCCGCAGTCGGCTGAAGAGCTGGACACGTTCATCAGGATCCGCCGCCAGATCCATGCGGCGCCAGAGCTCGGCGGCGACACGCCTGACACGGCTGCCCTGGTGGCTGAAAAGCTGCAGGCCTGGGGCTATGAGGTGCACCGTAATGTGGGCGGGCACGGCCTGGTAGGTGTGCTTAAAGTGGGCGACAGCCCCCGCAGCATCGGGCTACGGGCAGACATGGACGCTCTGACCATGAGCGAGAAGAACCCCTTCGAGCACGCCAGCAAGATCCCCGGGCGCATGCATGCCTGTGGCCATGACGGGCATACCGCGATCCTGCTGGCGGCGGCTTCGCGATTGGCTGCGACGCGAAACTTCAACGGTACCTTGAACCTGATCTTCCAGCCCGACGAAGAAGGTTTGGCCGGCGCCAAGGCCATGATCGACGACGGTCTGTTCGAGCGTTTTCCGTGTGATTCGGTGTATGCGCTGCACAACATGCCAGGCATGCCGGTGGGCACTTGCGTGGTGCAGAGCGGGCCGACCATGGCGTCTTCCCAGCGCGTGAGCATTCGCATTTGCGGCAGAGGTGGGCATGGCGCGATGCCGGAGCTTGCGGTGGACCCCATCTCGGCCCTCAATAGCCTGATCAGTGCCATCCAGACCATCAAGTCGCGCAACCTGAGCGTTGAAGAGTACGCGGTCATCAGTATCGGCATGATCCAGGCGGGCACGGTCTACAACATCATTCCCGATGAAGCGAGCATGTTGCTCAGCGTGCGCACCGATACGCCCGAAACCCAGTTGAAGATAAACCAGCGTATCGAGGCGCTGGTCAAGGGGCATGCCGAGAGCTTTGGGGTAGAGATCGCGCTGGACTTCACCCAGCTGGCGCCTGCGCTGAGCAACAGCGATGCGCAAAGCGCACAGCTGCGTGAAAGCCTGCGCCCTTTGTTTGCCGAGGGGCAGATGCTGGCGCGGATGCCCAAGAAGGTGATGGGCACTGAAGACTTCGCCTACATGCTCCAGGCGCGACCGGGGTGCTACTTCATGTTGGGTAACGGCACAGGTGAGTTCCACGGTTGCTCGGTACATAACCCGCACTATGACTTCAACGATGCACTGGTGAAGATCGGCTCCGATTGTTGGGTGAAGTGGGTCGAGGATTATCTGAGTTGACGGGGCGCAGGCTACGTAGCCTGCTCACGGCGATAGGCATAGGTTTCGGCGAAGCGCGACAGCATGTAGGCACTGCACGAAACCGGCGGGTATTTGGGCGGGTTGTCGGGGCTGGAGCAGTTGGGCAGGCAACTGATCATCGTGTCCGGGTGCGGTTCGGCAAAGAACGGCATCGAGTAGCGGTGCGCGCCCTGCGGGCTGACCACCCGGTGGGGCGTTGAGGTGTACCTGTCGTTGCTCCACCGCGCCATCATGTCGCCGATGTTGACTACATAGGTGCCCTCGATCGGTGGCGCATCGATCCACTGGCCATCCACACTCTGCACCTGCAGGCCGCCGGTGCTGTCCTGGTACAACAAGGTCACGCATCCGTAGTCGGTGTGCGCGCCGGCGCCTTGCTGGTCGGTGCTGCTGGCGGCCTGGCGCGGCGGGTAGTGGATCATGCGAAACACACTGATGGGGTTGGCGAAGCGCTGATCGAAGAAGTCGTGCTCGATACCCAACGCCTGTGCCATCGCCCGCAGCAGGGTCAGGGACAAGGCGTGCATGTCCTGGTAATGCGCTTGCAGCAGCGCCTCCCACCCGGCAATGGCGGGATGCCGATTGGGACCGCGCAGCGGTTTTTTCGCGAGCACGTCGGGATGATCCGGGGCCATGTGAAAGCCCATGTCGAAGGTTTCCTTCAGGTCGCTTGGCCGGTTCGGGTCCAGCTGCTCGGTGGCGATGGCGCCGTAGCCGCGATGGTGCTCGCTCTGGGTGATGTCGATGCGCAGCTTTTCTTCGGCCGGGCAGGCGAAGAACTGTTCGGCGGCCGCTTTCAGTTCGCCAATGCGTGTGGCCGGGATGGGGTGCCCCTTGATGTAGTAGAAGCCCCACTGCCGGCAGGCGGCGTCGATCTGGCGGGCTACGGCCAGGCGTGCGGCAGGATCGTTCTGGTACAGCGGGCTGATATCGATGATCGGCAGGGTGTTCATGAATGGCTCCGTGAAATGGCGGTGCAAGCGGGAGCGGCTGGCGCTCCCACCCGGCGTTTACTTGGGCAGTTGCGCCGTAATGCCTTTGACGTAGTAGTTCATGCCTGCGAGTTCGGCATTGCTGGCCACGGCACCTGCGGGGATCTTGACTGCGCCAGCCTGGTCCAGGATCGGGCCGGTGAAGGGGTGGAAAGAGCCGTCCTTGATACTGGCGATGATCTGTTCGGCGCCGCTTTTGACCTCGGCCGGCACCAGGTCGCTGATGGGCAGTTGTACGGTGCCATCGGCAAGCCCGCCCCAGTAGTCCTGGGGTTTCCAGGTGCCGTCCATGACCGCCTGAGTGCTCTTGATGTAATGCGGCCCCCAATTGTTGACGATGGAGGTCAGCACCGCCTTGGGCCCGAAGTGGGCCATGTCCGAGGCGTAGCCGACGGCGTAGATGCCGCGGCGTTCGGCGGTCTGGATCGGTGCAGGGCTGTCGGTGTGCTGGAACAGCACGTCAACGCCCTGGTCGATCAGGGCGTTGGCGGCATCGGCCTCTTTGCCCGGGTCGAACCAGGAGTTGACCCACACCACCTTGATTTCGGTGCCGGGGTTGTATTTGTCCAGCGCCAGCTGGATGGCATTGATATCGCGCAGCACTTCCGGAATCGGGAAGGAGGCGACATAGCCGATCTTCTTGGTCTTGGTCATCTTCGCGGCCAGGTAGCCGCCAACGTAACGGCCTTCGTAGGATGTGGCCAGGTAAGTACCAAGGTTCTTGTCCTGCTTGTAGCCGGTGGCATGTTCGAAGGTGACCTTCGGGAACTGCTTGGCGACTTTGGCGGTGGGGTTCATGTAGCCGAACGATGTGGCGAACACCAGGTCGTAGCCGCCCTTGGCCATGTTGCGGATGACCCGCTCGGCATCGGCGCCTTCCGGCACGTTCTCGACGAAGCTGCTGTCGACCTTGTCACCGAACTGCTTGATCAGGGCCTGGCGGCCCTGCTCATGCTGATAGGTCCAGCCATGGTCGCCGATCGGGCCGATATAGACGAAGCCGACTTTCAGCGGGTCGGCGGCGGCGGCGGACAGGGCGGTGCTCAGGCCAATGGCGGCAGCCAGGGCGCGCAGCAGGTATTTGCTTTTGTTGTGAGGCTTCAAGGTGTGGCTCCTGTAGGTCTTCATGTTGGCTATGTAGGGCGCGTTGGTAATGCAAGAAAACAGAACAGAGGGGCATGAATTGCGGTGCACGGTGCGGCCAGGCGCGAGGCCTCAGCGCCCGGTCTTCCACGGCTGACCCAGTGAAACCGGTGCATACAGGCGGGTTTTGATGGCATCGCGCGATAGCACCACCAGCACCAGGATCGTGGCCACATACGGCAGCATGGCCAGCAGGTTGGCAGGGAAGCTCACGCCGATACCCTGGGCCACCAGGTGCAGGATGCTCGCCAGGCCAAACAGGTAGGCGCCGAGCAGCACACGCAGTACTCGCCAGCTGGCGAACACCACCAGCGCCAGGGCGATCCAGCCGCGGCCTGCGGTCATGTTTTCCGCCCACATCGGGGTGTAGGCCAGCGACAGGTAACCCCCGGCCAGCCCGGCCATGGCGCCGCCGAACAGCACCGCCAGAGTGCGCACGCGCAGCACGGGCAGGCCCATGGCGCTGGCGGCGTCGGGGTTTTCACCGACGGCCTGGAGGATCAGGCCGGTGCGGCTTTTGAGCAGCGTCCAGGCAATCAGCACGAACAGGCCGAAAGACAGGTAAACCAGAACATCCTGGTTGAACAGCATGTGGCCGATGACCGGAATGTCCGCCAGCAGCGGTATGGCCACCGGCTCGAAGCCGCTCAAGGGCTTGCCGACCCAGGCGGTGCCGACGAATGACGACAGGCCGACACCGAAGATGGTCAGCGCCAGCCCGGTCGCCACCTGGTTGGCCTGGCAACCGAGTGCTACCAGGGCGAACAGTGAAGCCAGCAGCATACCGGCCAGGCACGCCATCAGGACGCCCAGCCAGAGGTTGCCGGTGGCGTAAGCGGCGATGAACCCTACCACCGCACCGAACAGCATCATGCCTTCCTGGCCGAGGTTGAGTACGCCGCTCTTTTCGCACACCAGTTCGCCCAGGGCGACCAGTAGCAGTGGGGTACCGCAGCGCACCATGGCGTAAAGAATGTTGCCAAGCAGATCGAGATCCATAGTCGAAGCCTCAGCCTGCACGCGTTGAACGGCAGGTAAACGAAAGGGTCATGGGAATTCAGGCACTGGCGGTTTTTGCCAACGGCGCTCGGCGGTGCCCTTTCAGCTTCAGGCGCAGCCGGTAGAGGATCAGCACGTCGCAGGCCAGCAGGTAGAACAGCATCATTCCCTGGAACAGCCCGGTCAGCGATTGCGGCAGGTTCAGGCTCATCTGCGCGTTCTCGCCGCCGAGGTAGAGCAGGGCCATCAACAACCCGGCGACCAGAATGCCAAACGGGTTGAGGCGCCCGAGAAACGCTACGGTGATCGCCGCGTAGCCATAACCTGGGGAAACCTGCGGCACCAATTGGCCGATCGGCCCACTGACTTCGCTGACCCCGGCCAGGCCTGCCAGGCCGCCGCTGATCAGCAGCGCCAGCCAGACCAGGCGCTTTTCACGGAAGCCGACGAAACCGGCAGCGCGCCGGTCCAGGCCGAGCACTTTGATCTGAAAACCAAGGAAGCTCTTGTGCAGCAGCACCCACACCGCCACCAGGGCCATCAGCACGAAGTACAGCCCGACATGCAGTCGGCCATCCTCGAACAGCGCCGGCAGGCGGCTGGCATCGCCGAACATCGCCGATTGCGGGAAGCTGAACCCTTCGGGGTCCTTGAGTGGCCCGTGGACGAAGAACAGCAGCAGGTTCAAGGCGATGTAATTGAGCATGATGGTGGTCAGGATTTCGTTGGCATTGAAGTGCGTGCGCAGCCAGGCCGCGAGCGCCCCCCACAGCGCACCGGCCAGCGTGCCGGCGAGTAACACCCAAAGCAGTGCCCAGCGGCTTTCCCAATCGATGAGGTGGATCGCCACGGCACTGCCGGCCAGGGCGCCCATCAGCAACTGGCCTTCTGCGCCGATGTTCCAGATCCGCGCCTGGTAGGCCACGGCCAGGCCGAAGGCGCAGAGCAGGATTGGCAGGGCTTTGAGCAGCAGCTCAGAGAGGCCGTAGAGGTCGCTGATGGGTTCGATCAGCAAGGTGTGAAATGTCTGCAAGGGGGCATGCCCCTGGGCGCTGAACAGGATCGCCCCGCTGAGCAGGGTCAGCAGGGCGGCGAGCAGGGGTGACAGCACGAGCATGGCACGGGACTGCTGGGTGCGGGGTTCGAGGGATAGCAACATGAAGGGCTCTCGTCAGGCGGCGTCTTGCGGGGCATCGAACTGGCCGGCCATCCAGCCGCCGACCTCCACGGTATGGGTCTGTGCGGTGGCCTTGAGCGGCGACAGGCGGCCACTGCACAGCGCGCCGATGCGGTCGCTGATCTGGAACAGCTCTTCCAGGTCTTCGGAGATCACCAGGATTGCCGCACCGGCGTCGCGCAGGGCAATCAGCGCACGGTGAATCGCCGCGGCGGCGCCGACATCCACGCCCCACGTCGGGTGGGCAGCGACCAGCAGCTTGGGGGCCTGGAGGATTTCGCGGCCGAGGATGAACTTCTGCAGGTTGCCCCCGGACAGGCTGCGTGCCGTGGCCCGGGCATCCGGGGCCTTGACCGCGAAGCGCTGGATGATCTGCTCGGCCAGCGCCTGCACTTTGCCCGAGCGGATCAGGCCGCGGTTGACCAGGCCGTGCTGGAAAGCGGTGAGCAGGGCGTTGTCGGCCAGGCTCATGTCCGGCACCGCGCCGTGCCCAAGGCGCTCGGCCGGTACGAATGCCACCCCCAGGGCGCGGCGGGCGTCGGGGTACAGGTGGGCCATCGGCCGGTTGTCGAGGGTGATGCGTTCGCGCTCGCCTGCGGGCAGGCGTGTTTCACCACTGAGCAGGGCCAGCAGTTCGTCCTGGCCATTGCCGGCAACCCCCGCGATGCCGACGATCTCGCCGCTGCGCACTTCCAGGCGCAGGTGTTCGAAGGACGTGCCGAACGGGTCCTTGTTGCGCCAGGACAGGTCGTCCACGCGCAGGCGTGGCAAGCCCCCGGCGCTTTTCGGGTAACTTGCCTCCAGCCCTTCGGCATCGCCGACCATCATCCGCGCCAGCTGCAGGTCGCTGCATTGCGCCGGGCTGCAAGCGCCGGAGACGCGGCCGCCGCGCAACACCGTGGCACCGTGGCACAGGGCACGCACTTCGTTGAGCTTGTGGCTGATGAACAGGATGCTGCAGCCCTCCGCGGCGAGTGCGCGCAAGGTGACGAACAGTTCGTCGACCTCTTGCGGGGTAAGCACCGAGGTCGGCTCATCGAGGATCAGCAGCTTGATCGGCTGCATCAGGCAGCGCACGATCTCCACCCGCTGGCGTTCACCGATCGACAGGCTGTGCACCAGGCGCTCCGGTTCCAGGCCCATGCCGTAGCGTTGGGACACTTCGCGGATACGCGGCGCCAGCTGCTTTGGCGTTCCGGCATCGCGGCCAAGAGCCAGGGCAATGTTTTGCGCGACACTCAGGGTTTCGAACAGGGAAAAGTGCTGGAACACCATGCCGATGCCCAGCGCGCGGGCACGGGCGGGGTCGCGCACGTGCACGGGCTGGCCTTCCCACAGCACCTGGCCGGCATCCGGCGCGGTAACGCCGTAGATGATCTTCATCAGGGTGCTCTTGCCTGCGCCGTTCTCGCCGAGCAGGGCGTGGATTTCACCGGCAGCGATGCGCAGGTCGATGCGGTCGTTGGCCAAGGTGCCCGGGTATCGCTTGGTAATGGCACGCAGCTCAAGGCGCAGTTGCGAGGGGGATCTGGACATGGACTGCTCGGGGTCAGGGTTGTGAGCAGTTGCACAGCAAAAACATGGCCAATTGGTCAGATTATTGTTCAAGGGCTTGTGTTAGAGGGGCTGCCGGCCGAGAGCGGTGCACGCTTGGTGAACGTTGCGGCAGCGGCGTGTGTGGTTTTGGGGCGCCAAGGTGCCAAGTTGGGGCGCTGTGTTCAGCGTGGTCGCCATGTTCGGCCGGCTACGACACGGGCGTCACTGCTGGAGCGCAGTGCGGCCCTTCGCGGGCAAGCCCACAGGTACCGTGCTGGTCCCTTAAGCGTGGTTGGTTTCACGTTTTCAGCATGCGCACTACGGCAGTCATTGTTTGAACTCCCCGAAATTCTGGATGCCTGGGCTGGCCCTATCGCCGGCAAGCCGGGCTTCCACAGGTTTCACCGGGCACCTAAGGGTCGTCTACAACCTCAGGGGCGGTGCTGTGCGAGGAAGCTAGCCGGGGAAAGAGCCAGGCCAGGCAGATCATGATGAGGACTAATGCAGCGTCTGCGGGTCGGCTGGTTTCTGTATTTGTGCCAGAGCTGACTCGAGCAATTTGCGCAGGGCATCAAGCTCGTGCATCGAGGTCATGATCATCAAGGACACGGGTGCTTTGGGCTGCATCAACATCGCCTGTTGGGCAACGACCTCGGCGCAGAGCGCGTAGTCGGCAGCCATCATCAGCGTGTTTTCGAGGGAGTGAAGGGTGTGCGGGGGATCGGGGACTATCTTCAACATGCTTTGGTATCCATTTTCAGGGCCGCCTGCTACCTGCTGTCAAACAGTTAGGTGGCAGCTGTGCATAGGTTGACAGACCGGCGGATACCAGAACCGGCGCACGCGAACGTGCCCCATACACAGCCGCCATTAAAGGCAAAGCTCTGCAAAGTATCTCGTCGCGGCCTGTCAAAGCCGGTCGTTGATGTGCAACGACCCACCGAGCCTAAAACTCAGAAATAACGACCGCAACGAAAAACAGGCGTAGCGAGTATCTTTGGGAAATGGACTACAAGAAAGGGGACAAATCTGATTTTTTTTGCGGTCGGGCGTGACTGCTTGTAATGCCGGTCGGCGTCCTGCATGTCTCGTCATCCTGCATCCGCTCGATAACCAGCCTTTCCAATAATCCGTGAATAACCATTGCCTAAGATCAGCGCCGACGCTCCTTCGCACTATTCTTGACATTTGATAACCACTGCAGCCGACGCATTGCTAGTGTGGTTGCACAAGCTCTGTGTGATGGGCAACACCCTGTATCAGGCTCTGGCCCTCCTGGGTTGGGCCGGGGGGGGCAGTCGCACCGTCAGAAACGCTATCGAAGCCGGCTTGTTTTCTCGGAGGTCATTCCTGTGCGCGATCCAGCAAAGAAAATGGGTTTGGTCGGGCTGACCACGTTGGTCACCGTCAACATGATGGGCTCCGGTATCATCATGCTGCCCGCCAGCATGGCGCAGATCGGTGCTGTGTCGCTGCTCTCGTGGGGCGTGACGGCTGTGGGTTCGATGGCCATCGCCTACTGTTTCGCGCAATGCGGCATCTACTGCACGCGCTCGGGCGGAATGTCGGCCTACAGCGAAGAGGCCCATGGCAAGTCCGCATTCTTCCTCTGCTCCTACCTGTATTTCCTCTCGCTGATGATCGGCAATGTCGCCATTGGTATATCCGCGGTGGGTTATCTGACGCCTTTCCTGCCCTGGCTTGGCACGGGCCCAGGCCCGCTGGTGGCAGGGACGGTGATGCTGATCTGGTTCAGCACCCTGGCCAATGTCGGCGGTGCCAACATAACCGGCAAGCTAGGCGCGATCAGTGTCTGGGGCGTCATCATTCCTGTGGCCGGCCTGAGTTTCGTGGGTTGGTACTGGTTCAACCCACAGACGTTTACCGATGCCTGGAACCCCGACAGCATACCGGTGAGCCAGGCGATCACCGCCAGTATTCCCCTGACGCTGTGGGCCTTTCTGGGCATGGAGTCGGCCGCGCAAAATTCGGATGCGGTAGAGAACCCCAAGCGCAACGTGCCGCTTGCATGCCTGTTCGGCACACTGGGCGCGGCGGTGATCTATATCCTGTCGACCACCGTCATCCAGGGGATCGTGCCAAACCCCGAACTTGCGAATTCCAGCGCACCCTTTGCACTGGTCTATGCGCGCATGTTCAATGACACGGTCGGTAACGTGATCATGGGGTTGGCAGTCATCGCCTGTGTCGGTTCATTGCTGGGGTGGCAGTTCACCCTGGCCGAAACGGCCAAGGTTACCGCCGAGCAAGGGCTGTTTCCCACGTTGTTCACCCGCGTTACTGCCAGGGGCGCGCCACTGGCGGGCATGCTGACCTGCGCGGTCTTGCAGAGCCTGATTGCGTTGTCGACCATTTCGCCCAATGCCAGCGCCCAGTTCAGCAAGCTGGTCAACCTGGCGGCAGTGACCAACATCATTCCCTACATCACCTCCCTGACCGGGTTGCTGGTGATCATGTACAAGGCCCAGGTGGATATAAAGATCTTCCGCCGTAACAGCGCAATCATGCTGGTTGCGGTGTGCTATTGCTTCTATGCGCTCTATGCCTCGGGCCTGGAAGCGGTGTTTGGCGCTGCGCTGATCATGGCGCTGGGTTACCTGCTGTTCGGCTTCATCGCCAAACGTTTCGTCAAGGTGCTGGACTTGATTGGAGGTGCGCCATGATGCGCAGGTCGAAATGGGTTGCCCTGTGCCTGGCCCTTTCGGTGCCGTTTGCGGCAGTGTGCAGCGCTGAAGCAGTGGCCGACAAGCTGAGCCGGCTGCGCGACAGTCAGGTCCTCAATCTGGGTTTCATCGCAGACCTTGCCCCGTTTTCTTCAGGCAGTACCCATTCACCTCAAGGGTATGGCATCGAATTGTGCCAGGCAGTGGCTCAACACCTTCGCCAGTCACCTGGCCTTGCCGACTTGCAAGTGCATTGGCATGTGGTGCCGCAGGAGCAAGCCGTCCGCGCCTTGGGCGAGGGAACGGTTGATCTGCTGTGCACGCCGATGGTGGAAACGATCACAAGACGGGAAACCCTGAATTTTTCCATACCGGTCTTCACCACCGGCCTTGCGGTGCTGGTGCGGCGTGATGCTCCGGCCAGCCTTCTGGAGCCACTGCGTGGTAAGCCTGTCGATACCGGCCCCAGGTGGCGCGCAACCCTCAATGCGGGGTTGAGCAAGCACAGTTTTGCAGTGCTGCGCGGCACGCTGAGCAGTCAGTGGGCGCGGGAGCGTATTCGCAAGCTTGGCCTGCAGTCCAGGCTTGAAGAGGTGTCCAGCTACCAGGAGGGTGTGCGCCGGGTGGTCGAGCGCAAGGTCGATGCGTTTTTTGGCGAGAGGATGATTTTGCTTTCCCTGCAGAGCCAGCAGCCTGAGCGCGATAGGTTATGGATCCCGGATCACCTGTTTGTCACGAGCCGTGTCGCACTGCCCATGGCCCGTGGCGATGATGGTTTTCGCCTGTTGGTCGATACCGCGCTGAGTCAGGCGCTGTCCGGCCCCGATGGAGAAGCCTTGTTCGTACGCTACCTGGGGGTACAAACAGCGCAGGACAAACTGTTGCAGAGCCTTTACGTGTTGCCGGATGACCGTGAACGGCTGGCGCCGCAACATTAGTCTTCTTCGCGCAGTGCCTTGATTCTTCCTTTTTTCTCAGCGCTGATCAGTGCCGCGTAGTCCTTCGCATTCTGCTCGGCGTAAGCGAGTGAAAAATCGCCTATGGCCTGATCGAAGGTGTTCGATTTACCTAGGTAGCCACTGATCAAGGCGGCGTCACCTGATTTTGCATGCGCGCGCGCCAAGGTAATGCCGCATACCTCGGCGTACATCATCATCTGTTCGAGTGATGCACCTTCTACAGGTAGTGACATTTTCATGTCGCGCAATTGCCGGACAAAAAACTGCCGGCCCTTGGTGCTCTCGGTCCATCCGAGAAAAATGTCACTGGCAGATTGCATAAGCCGTTGGCCCGTGACCACCCGTTGGCCCTGGTTGGCAAATTCGCTCTTACCCGCATAGGGTTCAAGCACAGAAGGACAAGCCTGCTTGAATTGCAGGGCAATGGGTTGTTTTGCGCTGAAAAGAACAAACCGACGAAGCAATAGGTGCCGACGCTGCCGATACCTACTGCCTTCATGGCAAAGTCTTCCAGGCGATAACGGTCATACAGGACCCTGCGTTCAGGCAGAAGAGAAGTACGATAATCCTCCAGCGCAAGGTGCACCCGGTTGATGAAGTCGGCTTCATCGACATGAAAAAGAATCGGCGGCTGATCGACCAGGCGTCTCCGGCCGCCCACTTCGTCACTGATTTGTGGGTACAGGTAGTCGCCGATGCGAGTCCTGGCCTTGGCCATCAACTGTTCACGTGCTTTACGGTATTTGAGACTAGGGGCCATATCGATGAGCGTTTGTGCATCGAGGCGGTCGTACCAGATTTCCAGCGGGCTCATCGTCGTCAATTCGCGCATGCGTTCCCGGTAGGCGCGAACGCATTCCATAGCCAGACGCCTGGCATCTTCATCGATGAGGCGGTTATCGCGGGCGGCTACGGCAAAACTGGTTGCCAGACGCTTTATATCCCACTCCCAAGGGGCGGGTAACGTTTCGTCAAAATCATTGATGTCGAAGATCAGGTTACGTTCGGGGGTGGCGAATAATCCAAAATTCAGCAGGTGGCAATCACCGCAGGCCTGAACACGAATACCTGTGTGGGGAAGTGTCGCGAGGTCGCGTGCCATCAAGCCGGCTGAGCCCCTGAGAAAAGTGAACGGGCTACGCAACATGCGCCCATAGCGCACGGGCACCAAGGCCGGATGCCGGCTGCGGTTGGACTGTTCGAGAATGTCGACAGGGTCGCGATGCTTGTGCGCCGGTTTCCAGAATGCATGGGACGAGCGCGGCACCGTTTCGCGCAGTTTCTTTCCTGCGTCCAGGCGCTCTGTTCGTGACGCGAAGCGCTTGTGTTCCCGAAGGCCGGGCTCATCTGCTTGCAGGTGCGAGCTGGCCTGTTTCCTGATCTCGGGCATGTGAGCACCTTTGGTGATCAAAGGCAGAAGGGCAGGGCCTTGATTCTAGCGCCAAGACACTGTTCACAGCTCATTCAAGCGTAGCATGTGCTGCGTCCAAGCCTGCACCGGGTGACCAGATCGCCCTTCGGCGCTCATCCCAGGGCGCTCAAGATTTTGCGGCAAGCACCAGAGGAACCTTGACAGATCATTGGTTAACAAAAATAATCATTAACAATATTATCCATTAACAATAACAAAGGATATCTGCACTCATGAAAGCGCCTATAGCACGCCCCCCAGCAAACCGGGTCGCATCACCAGGCCCGCACCCGACAAATCCCGATGCCCGGTCAGTGCAGGAGGCAGCATGATGAACCTTCGCAGAGGATTGCTTGGGCTGCTGCTTGGCGTTTGCACGGGCCTTGCCCAGGCTGCCAGTTACGCTCCGCCCCCGCTCAAGCTCGAACCCCTGGCGCGCTTTACGGTGGACCTTGTCGCGCCGGTGTGGGAGCTGGGCGAAACCAGCGCGCAGGGCAAGCGGCGTATCATCCCGATCACAGGCGGCCGTTTCGAGGGGGCCAGGCTCAAGGGCACCATCCTCAATAACGGCGCGGACTGGCAGATTGTCAGCCCCGAGGGTGTGGCGATCATCGACACCCGCTACCTGCTGCAGACCGACGATGGCGCACTGATCTACCTGCGCACCGAAGGCTACCGTTACGGGCCGGCTGCGGTCATGAAGAGGGTGGCCGCGGGCGAAGACGTCGATCCCAGCCTGTACCAGTTCCGCATCACCCTGCGTTCCGAGACATCCGCGCCCCAATACGCATGGCTCAATCGTACGGTCGGCGTGGGTAGCGCAATGCGCTTGGGCAATGCAGTGGTCTACGACGCGTTCGAGGTGAAATAGTTATCTATAAAACTATGCTCTTCTGAACACTGTGCGTCGCTGAATCAAGGCGGAGAAAGCCTGCGTGACCGAAATGGCGAAGCAAACCGGTCTGCCCGCCAGCTAACTAAGGCGCACAGCCTATGGCTTGGACTCGCGCCAACCCAAGCTTTACGCAGAATAGGGTAGACATCTCGCAAGGTTGTGCTGCTACTTTCATTTCTGCTTAGCCCACTGGCATTGGGGTCCGGCAGCTTGTGAAAAGATCCAGGGATGACTCGTAGACCAGCGTGTTCACCTTCAGCAGCCCCAGCACGGAATGGAACAGGTTGTCTTGGCTGAGCGCAGCATCGCGCTTGGCCTGCAGGCAGCGGCCGTCGAGCTGTAACGCGCGTTGATAGCCCTCGGAGAACCAGGTGATCATCGGCACATGCTTCTGCTCCTCTGGTGCAAACAGATAGGGCGTTCCGTGAAGATAAATGTTGTATTCCCCAAGCGATTCCCCGTGGTCGGCCAGATAGATCATGGCGCTGTCTACCTTGTCCCCGTTGCGACGTAGCACGTCGATCAGGGTAGCCAGCACATGATCGGTGTAGGCGATGGTGTTGTCGTAGGCGTTGACAATGCTTTCCCGGCTGCATGTTTCAAGCGCATTGCTGTGGCATACCGGCGTGAATCGTTCGAACGCGCCAGGATAGCGCTTGAAATACTCGGGGCCGTGGCTGCCCATCTGATGCAGGACCAGAACGGTGTCCTTGTCGAGATGATCGATCAGTGACTGCAGTCCTTGCAGCAGGATCTCGTCCCGGCATTCGTGGTCGGCGCACAGCAGTGAATCTTTGTTCTTGCTGACGTCTTGCCGCATGACGCGATCGCAGGTGCCCTTGCAGCCAGACTGGTTATCGCGCCATATAACCGCCAGGCCCGCACGCTTGAGCACGTCGAGCAGACCCTCCTGGTTTTTTGCCCGGGCCACGTCATAGTGCTTGCGGCCCATGTTGGAAAACATGCAGGGGACAGAAACTGCGGTTTCCGTGCCACATGAAGTGACATGGCTGAATGCGACCAGGCCGTCTTCCTTGTTCAACTCGGGAGTTGTATCCCGTGGATAGCCGAGGATGCCGAAGTTTGCCGCCCGCGCGCTCTCGCCCACGACGAGCACAGTAAGGGACTTGCGCGAGTGGCGCGCCCAACTGCCATCGAGTCGTGCGTCCTGCGCAATCGGCATGAAGGGTTGCTGCGCCGTCTTGAGTTCTTCGCGTGCATAGCTGATCGAAGCACCGATGACATTGCTCGGCACGATCATGAGGCGCAACTCGTGATGGTTGCGAAACAATGAAGACAAGCCCTTGTAGTTGAGGAGGCTGACGCCACCGATCAGCGATACGCAGAGCAGCACTGTCAGGCCTTTACCAACCAGCTCCTGAGGCCATGGACGGTAATGGATGGGCGTTTTCCAAAGGATGTAGCCAGGCAGCACGCCCAGCGCCAGCAGGTAGCCCAGCAAGGTTGTCGACAGCAGGGCCTGGACTTCGCTGGTATCGGTTTGCGCGACATTGCGGATCATGCCGACATCGATCAGTACGCCATATTGGTTCATGAAGTAGGCTGCACCCGCACTGATGATGAAGAGCAGCATGAGTGTCGGTTTCAATGTGCGACCGAACGTGAATAGTGTAATAAGCAGGTTGAATGCGCACGCTATCAACAGAGCGAAAGCGAACCGCATCATCATGCCCGATCCATTTGGCTCCGTAATGGAAACCAGGTGCACCCAGAGCGGTGCATTGAATCCCATTAACAGAAAGACACTGGCAAGCATTGTTACCAAGGCAGGACGCACTGCTTTTATCTTGAACATAAAACCCTACGCAATCAAAACCGGGGCATCAACGCAGACTTGCGTTGGGGGCATGGGCGCGCAAGTTAGGGCATGTTCCGTGGCGTTTTTGTGAAAACGTCAGTGAAAAGATGTCTGTTCAAATGGCTACGGTACCAGGCCAAGCTCAAGGTCGACGGTGCTTGGTCGATGCTTAGGCGACATCACATTTTTTTCACAAGTTGATAACCTCAAGACCACGCTGAGCGACTTAGGATCCGTAGCGGCAACCTCGCTGAATGTTCAAGGGTCCGGACTGCAGATCTTGTAGCCATCACCGCGCACGGTATGCAGCAGTTTTTTAGCGAACGGCTTGTCCACGGCCTGCCTGATTTGATGGATATGGTTGCGGATACTGTCGCCTTTCCTATTGTGCCAGGTCGATCCCCAGAGCAACTCTTCAAGTGTCTTACGCTTGACGATGGCGGGGCTACTTCGCATCAGCAGTTCGAGTATCTTCAGATTGGCGGAACTGAGATTGACCAGCGTGTTCCCTCTATGGACTTCCAGCGTGTCCAGATCGAGTTCGAGATCAAGCAAGTGAAGCTTGCGGCCGTTATGTCCGGTACGCCGGTAAAGGATGGCTTCGAGCCGGGCAAGTATCTCGGCCATGGCGAAAGGCTTCACCACGTAGTCGTCGGCCCCTGCTTTGAAACCCATCAGCCGATCATCCAACTCATCTCGCGCGGTGAGCATGATGATGGCGGCCGGCGACTTGGAGCGCATGCGTAAAAGGTGGCAGATCTCGTTACCATCAATGCCAGGTAGCATTATATCGAGGATGATCGCGTCAAAGCATCCGGTCTCGGCCAGGTGCAAACCGGTCAGGCCATCACGTGCGCCCTCGACGGCGTGCCCCCTGAGTTCGAAAAAATCAACAAGGTTGTCATGGATGTCACAATTGTCTTCAACGATCAGCAGTTTCATTCGAGCGCTTTCCTAAAGGCCATGGCTAGCATTGTCAGGTGGGCTGGCCCAACAACGGGCTTGCATTTGATGTTCCTGGCAGTCGCTGGTGTGTCGACAAAATGTTAAGTATTCGTGAAAAGCCACGGCTTGTTAGTGAGAAGGCGTCACGGTTCTGGAATTGATTACATGAAAAGATTCTCATTACATGCAGTGCCTGTATCCCGCCCTTTTAACTTTAGACTTGCAGTCGGACTGCCGATTTTGGCCATGATGGCGATGCTTGCTTCCAACGTAACTACCATCGATTTCTATTTTGCGCGGATGTCCTATATTCCCGGTTTCGGGTTCTATGGCCGGCACAGTTACTGGCTGGAAACCGTGCTGCATGAACGTGTCAAACAGGTCGTCATCCTGTTTGCCCTGGTATTGATCGCCGGCCTGGTGGCCAGCTTGGTGAACCCGAAATTTCGGCTGTGGCAAAGACCGTTGGGCTACGCCGTTCTGACGATCGGGCTGTGCACCAGTATCGTGACGCCGCTCAAGGCACTGACCGAAGTGCAATGCCCGTGGAGCTTGCAGGCGTTTGGTGGCAGCGAACCTTATGTTCCCCTGCTAGCAGACCGCGTGGACTCGCCCAAGCCGGGCCGATGCTGGCCGGGCGGGCATGCCTCCACTGGATTTGGCCTCCTGGCCCTGTATTTCGCGTTGCGCGACCGCCATCCACGGGCCGGCCGGGTGGTTCTTGCCCTGGCCTTGGGACTTGGGACGCTGCTATCGGTGGGCAGGATGCTGCAAGGCGCGCACTTTCTTTCTCACAATGTCTGGACCCTGTTGATCGACTGGCTGATAGCGGTGTTGTGCTACCGATGGCTGCTCTATCGGCCGAGCGCTGATGGCATCGAAGAAACACCAGTGCGAGGGGGCGACGAGGTGCGCAGTGTGGAATGATCCCGCTCGGTTCGACGCAGACTTTTTTCACATCCGCTTCACCGCGCCCCAATCTGTCCGCACTTACAGTTCGAGCAATCGAGAAGTGCCAGCTTGAACGCGTTATCGGCACGCCAATCAGAAATCTCGCGGCATTCAGGGGCATTAGATGAGTATTTTGCGGTATTGGCAGCACACTGCCTGTATGGGGGCAGCTGTCTGTTTCGCGCTTGCGTTGCTGAGCGGATGTCAGAGCACCAGTCAGCGCCTACTGGCTGAAGGTTATCCCGCGCCCTTTGTCAGCGGCTTCGATGATGGGTGTGCAAGCGGTCGACAAGCGGCCGGAGCACTGGGTGAATTCCGAAAAAAGGTCAGCACCTACCTCCAAGACCCGCAATACGCTACGGGTTGGGACGATGGCTTTCGCCAGTGCCAGGCCAGTGCTGCCAGCGACATAGAGCGAAACTTGAAACTCGATAGCCAGGCGGATCGCGAATGGAGACATGAAAAGGCCCAAGCATGGGGCAGCACATTGAGAAAGTCGTCGAAAAAACCATGAACCGCCGCGCCCCTCCTTTCAGGTTTTTTTCACATGGGCTTCACTGTCGTGCCATGCATGCCTCCCTACAGTGCCGCGACTCATAGGGGCACGCGCCTGGTTGCTGCCTGCCTCGTCTACTTTTCGGAGCGACACCATGCAGCAAGGCATCATGCAGCGTCACGCTGTTCCTCAGCGTTCACAAGAACGCCGATTTCACGCAAGCAATCTGAAGAAAGCTGCGATAGGCGCTCTTATTGCGCTTGCTGCCGTTTCCACATGGTATGCCTCTCAAGCGCAGGTATTAGATGTAAGTAGTGCGAAGGAGATGCACGATAGCGGGATCTACACACAATGGGCCAAGGGCGAGGTGATGGTGCTGATCCGTCACGCCGAGCGCTGTGACCGCTCGCATAACGCCTGCCTGGATGACCCGGCGGGCATCACTGTCGCCGGTAGCCAGATGGCCACCGATGTCGGCAAGGGGCTTGCACGGCTTGGCCTGGAGAATGCCGAACTCCTGAGCAGCCCGAAAGTTCGCACTCAGCAGACGGCCCACTTCATCTTCGGCGGGCCGATTCTCACACAAGACTGGCTGAGCCAATGCAACAAGGGCTTCGCCGACGCCGCGCTTAGCCATAAGAACAGCGGGCGCAACCTGGTATTGATTACCCACAGCGGTTGCATCGACCAGCTGGAGCGGCACTTTAAAGTGGCTGGGGGAGAACGCTCCAGCGCTTACGCCAGCGCGCTGTTTATCTCTGTGGCCGATAAGGGCAAAGCACGCATTCTTGGACAGATGAACGCCAGTGTCTGGAACCACCTTGTTTCCAGCACAGGACTGTAAGCATGCAGCTTTCTCGCCGTACTGCCTTCTATGCGAGCAACCTGGGCATACCGCTGTTGCTGGCCGTGATCGTCTTCCTGCTATTCGATATAACTCACCTGGACCAACAGATCAGTAATTTGCTGCTCGATCCAGCGACCGGCCAATTCCCATTGCTGCACAATCAATGGTTCGAAAAAGCAACCCACAAGCTGCCACGCGTTCTGCCGAACTGGACAGGGGAACTGGCGATTATTGGCAGCCTGCTTTCCTTTGTCTGGCCGCTGAGCGCGAAGTTTCCTCACCTGGTCTCAAGCCGGCTTTTTCAAGCAACCCGCATCGGGACTGCTTTGCGATACACCACACGTTATCGCAGAGACTTTTTCTATGTTGTGGTGACGTTCGCGGCATGCACTGGAGTGATCCACTACCTTAAGAGCCACACCGGCATCTACTGTCCAGTGGAGACAACTCTTTACGGCGGAGCAGCACCCCATAAGGAGTGGTTCACCCACTTCCATTGGCTGGATAAGGCCCCCGCTGGCCGGTGCTGGCCGGGCGGCCATGCCTCCAGTGCCTTTACGTTGTTGGCCGTTTATTTCGTGGCCCTCCGACACCGATGGCCGCATACACGCAAACTCCTGGTAGTCATCCTCTCGCTCGGCTTCGTGTACGGCACCACCCGTGTATTGCAAGGCTGGCACTATATGTCACATACCTTCTGGGCCGGGATTTTCGTCTGGCTAACTGCCTGGACGAGCGCATTGTTGTTTTACGGACGTCCCGCGTTGCAGATCGCACCACAGGAAATTGAAAGCCAGGCATCGATGGTCGTCATCGATGCTACTGAACCCTGAAGCAGTAAGTGGAAACGGTCTCTATGACTGGATGGCAGCCGGATCGAGATCGAGGTTTTTGCTCAGAACTCAAGGCGCACGATAAAACGTCAAGGGCGCTGACTTTTTCGCCGAACAATGCACTAGTGTACTGTCTCAAAAATAAATATCTCTGTTCTAGCTACGCTTCCAAAGATCCGTGCCCTATGGGGCGATGTCACGGGCGCCAATGGCCTGAATCGATGCACACCGGGCAAGCTGGCGCGCTGCGCCCCTGCAGCGCGTGTCTGTTTGCTCGGCGCGTCATCGTTGCTATCACTCACGCCTGCTTGGCTGATTGATGGCCAGAGGATTGCGTCACTTCTTACCAGGAAGCACCGAGCTCAGTACCTGCTTGGCTGTCTGGACCATGACGCTGGCCTGGTCCGGGTCGCCCTTGAACAAAGAGCCGGCGAGTTTCTTCGCCTGTTCGAGTTTGATATGAGGCGGCAAGGGCGGCACGTTGGGGTCGGTCTTGAACTCGATCAATACCGGCCGATCGGCGCTTAGCGCACGCTCCCAGGCCGCTGCGACGTCATCTTCACGGTCGACGAAAATGCCCTCCAGGCCGATGGAGATGGCAAACAGGTGATAAGGCACGTCAGGGATCGTCTGGGACGCCTCGAACTTGGGGTCGCCCTCCATCACACGTTGCTCCCAGGTGACCTGGTTGAGGTCCTCGTTATTGAACACCGCGCAGATCCATTGCGGGTTCTCCCACTGCTGCCAGTATTTGGCTACGGTAATCAGCTCGGCCAGGTTGTTCATCTGCATCGCGCCATCGCCGACCAGTGCCACCACCGGGCGCTGCGGATGGGCGAACTTGGCGGCGATGGCGTACGGTACCGCAGCGCCCATGCAGGCCAGGCCGCCTGACAGCGAGCACTGCATGCCTTGCCGAATTTGCAGGTCACGGGCATACCAGTTAGCGCAGGAACCGGAGTCGCTGGTCACCAGAGTGTTGTCGGGCAGGCGAGGGGACAGCTCGTACACCACGCGTTGCGGGTTTATCGGGTCCGCTTTGACCATTGCGCGTTTGGCCAGGGTCTTGTCCCAACGTGCACGCCAGCCTTCGACTTTCTTACGCCAGCGGCGGTCGGATTTTGTCTCGAGCAATGGCAGCAATGCGCGCAAGGTCTCCCCGGCATCACCCACCAGGTTGACCTCCATCGGGTAACGCAGGCTTAGCATGTCTGGCTGAAGGTCGATCTGCACCCCACGGGCCTGTCCTTCCTTGGGCAGGAACTCGGAATAGGGGAACCCTGAGCCGATCATCAGCAGGGTGTCGCATTCGGCCATCAATTGGTAGCTCGGTTCGGTGCCCAGCAAGCCGATGGCGCCGGTCACCCACGGCAGGTCATCGGGCAAGGCGGCCTTGCCCAGTAGCGCCTTTGCCACACCTGCGCCGAGTGTGTCGGCGATTTCGATGATCTCTTCGGTAGCCTGCAAAGCACCGGCTCCGACCAGAATGGCCACTTTGCGCCCAGCGTTGAGTACCTCGGCGGCACGCTGCAGATCGCTGTCGTAGGGCACCACCTTGGGCTTGCTGTAACCAACGCCGGAATGCACGGTGCCATGGGCGCGGGCCGGCTCCTGGTAGGGCAGGTCCTGAAGGTCATTGGGCAGGATCACCGCCGTCACACGCCGTTCGCCGACGGCAGTGCGCACGGCGCGGTCGAGTAAATGGCGTACCTGCGAGGGTGTGGAGGCTTGTTGCACGAATGCACCGGCCACATCCTTGAACATCGACAGCAAGTCCAGTTCCTGCTGATAGTGGCCGCCCAAAGCCGCTCGGGCTTGCTGGCCGACGATGGCCAGCACTGGCATGTGGTCCATGCGGGCGTCATACAGCCCGGTGAGCAAGTGCGATGCGCCAGGCCCGGAGGTGGCAATGCACACGCCCAGTTCACCGGTGAACTTGGCATGGGCGCAGGCCATGAATGCTGCCATTTCCTCGTGGCGGGCCTGGATGAATTCGATCTTGCCGTTGGCCCGGCTCAACGCGCCGAATACACCGTTGATACCGTCGCCGGGGTAGCCGAAGATGCGCCGCACCCCCCATTGATACAAGCGCTCTACCAGAAAGTCGCCTACCGTGCCTGCCATTGCCTTCTCCCGTTCGCTGGTCGATAGGGGTCTGGACTTGGCGCGGTTTAGGAAAGTTTCAACTGATATGTCTGCCTGCGCGGGTCAGCCGCCGTTTCAAGCGTTTTGGTCCTGGACCTTGAGTCGCACTGACCTGGCGTCTTCAGGGGCAGTCAGCAAGGTCAGACGATGAAGTTCACCAATCTGTTAGGTACCACTATCATTCTCTCAGCGCCTTCCAGATATTTGCTCAACACCGCATCGCAGAGCGCCTGGCGACGGATTGTGTCATGGTCGGCGTCTGCCTGGACGAGGATTTCCCCACGCAGCTTGCCATTGACCTGCACCATCATCCTCACTTCATCCCGTTTCAGCGCTTCGCTGTCTGGGGTCGGCCAGGCACTGTCATAGATCGCGCCAGGGAACGCCAGCTCTTCCCATAGTACTTGGGAAATATGCGGCGTCACCGGATGCAGCACCTGGAGGAGAATGGACATGGTCTCCCGGCAGACTTGGCGGCCAGCGCCGCAGGCTCCTTCGAGCACCTTGAGCACATTCATCGCGCCCGATACGACGGTGTTGTACTGCAGGCGCTCATAATCGTAATTGATCTGTTGCAGCAAGCCATGGGTCTCGAAACGTACACGGCTAGCTTGCGCGGCATCCGTCGCCAGGTCGTCAACTTCGTTCCAGCGAGCTTGCTCGTCAACGGCAAAGTTCCAGAGACGGCGCAGGAAGCGATAAGCCCCTTCGACACCGCTGTCGCTCCAGATCGTGCTCTGGTCCGGAGGCCCTGCGAAAATGGTGAACAGGCGGGCGGTGTCCGCGCCGAATCGGTTGATGATCTCCTTAGGCTCGACCACGTTGTTCTTCGATTTGGACATCTTCTCCACGCCGCCCAGGCATACGGGCATGCCATCCTCGATCGCTGTGGCGTTGACCGGACGGCCCTTCTCATCGTAGTGAACCGATATCTCGGACGGGTAGAACCAGCGCCGGCTGCCGTCTTCGGCCTTGCGGTAGTAACTCTCCCGCAGCAGCATGCCCTGAGTGAACAGGTTCTTGAACGGCTCACTGAAGTCAACCAATCCCTCGTCGCGCATCGCCTTGGTCCAGAACCTGGCGTAGAGCAGGTGCAGAACCGCATGTTCGATGCCGCCGATGTACTGGTCGATGGGCATCCAGTAGCGATTGCCAGATCCGACCATTGCGGTATGGCAGTCCGGGTCGCAGTAGCGCATGAAGTACCAACTGGAGTCGACGAAGGTATCCATGGTGTCCGTCTCCCGAAGCGCGGGCGCGGCACAACGCGGGCATGCGACGTGGCGGAACGCATCATGCTGCTGAAGCGGGTTGCCACTGCCGTCGGGAATGCAGTCAGTCGGCAATACCACTGGCAGGTCTGCGTAAGGCACCGGAACATCGCCACAGCATTCGCAATGGATGATTGGAATCGGTGTTCCCCAGTAACGCTGCCGGGAGATGCCCCAGTCACGCAAACGCCAGGTGATGGTTTGCTCCCCGCATCCGCGCTCGGCCAGGGCATCGAAGATCGCCAGGGACGCCTGCTCCACAGTGAGGCCATCGTACGCGCCTGAATTGATCAGGCGACCTTCCCGACTGGCATAGCGATCCGACCATGCGGCAGGGTCATAGGCCGCCCCTTCGACAGTGATGACGGGGCGCACGGGCAAGCCGTACTGCCGTGCAAAGTCGAAATCACGCTCATCGTGGGCCGGCACTCCCATCAAGGCGCCTTCGCCGTACTCATCGAGCACATAATT
Organism: Pseudomonas sp. TR47; assembly: GCF_044143025.1. NCBI lineage: Bacteria > Pseudomonadati > Pseudomonadota > Gammaproteobacteria > Pseudomonadales > Pseudomonadaceae > Pseudomonas > Pseudomonas sp. TR47. The sequence goes on from NZ_JBHFCS010000017.1 coordinate 107,045, forward strand.
GGTGATCCAGACGGCGACTGGCTCGCCAGTCAATGGGTGCTCGACGTGCAAGCCGCTCGGGATGCCGAGCTTCGCTTGTGCACCAGCGGCAGGGCTGGCCTGTGCCGACTGTCGACACGCCTGCACCTGTGGTTCGAGCCCAGGCTCAAGCGCGATGGCTCGCTGGGCCAGGGGATGATCAGGGGAAACAGCGCAGAAAGTCACACCCATCAGCGTTTCGACGCGCGTGGTGAATACCCACAGCTTGCCCGCGTTGATCAACTGCCCGCTGGCATCTTCGATCGCGTGGAGGAAGGCCAGGCGCGTGCCACTGGCCTTGCCAATCCAGTTGCGTTGCATGCTGCGAACCATGTCCGGCCAGCCTTCCAGGGTATCGATAGCCGACAGCAGCTCTTCGCCATACTGCGTAATGCGCAGGTAGTAGCCGGGAATCTCGCGCTTCTCCACCAGTGCCCCTGATCGCCAGCCCCGTCCATCTACCACTTGCTCATTGGCCAGAACGGTTTGGTCGATGGGGTCCCAGTTGACGATCTGGGTTTTCTTGTAGGCCACGCCCTTTTCCAGCAGCTTCAGGAAGAACCACTGGTTCCACTTGTAGTATTGCGGATCGCAGGTGGCAATTTCCCGCGACCAGTCGAACGCCAGGCCGAGCGGTTGCATCTGGGATTTCATGTCGGCGATGTTCATTCGAGTCCATTCGGCTGGAGGCACGCCCGACTGCATGGCGGCGTTTTCCGCCGGAAGGCCGAATGCATCCCACCCCATTGGCATCAGGACGTTGTAGCCCTTCATCCGCAAGTGGCGGGCCAGCATGTCATTGATCGTATAATTGCGCACATGGCCCATGTGCAGTTTCCCGGAAGGGTATGGCAGCATGGAGCAGGCATAGAATTTTGGCCGGCTTTGGTCTTCGACAGCCTTGAAGACTTTATCGCGAAGCCATTTGGCCTGAACCGTGCTTTCGACCCAGGCGGGATCATACAGCTGTCGCATAGACGCTCCTCGAAGTTACTGGCGCCGAGTGGCAATAAACCGCTCGACTCATGCGTTTTTGTTGGATATCACTCGGCCTACTGAATTTCATCTGCCGCCGGTGCGAGGGATTAGGGCAATCTGACAGAGATCGGATTTGAACAGTCTTCTGGCTCTGGGCGGCCTCCCGCCAACCAGCCGCGGGGCCACACACTGAAGGCCCGAGGCGGCTTGTATCTGGCCTTCAGCGACCTGTTAGCGTGAAGAACCTGACCTGCTTTTAAGTTCTGGTCAGTGTCGATAGTGAGTGATTGGTTGGTTAGTGAGGTTGAATATGGTCAAGGCCTAACTTTAATGTCAAGCGTTTCTTTCAAGGGTTTGTGGGGGTTGAATAGTGGCGCCGAATTAGCTGTCAGAAAATTCGCAGGAATATGTAAAATTAATTCACGCAATGTTTGTTGTGCTGCGATTCTGGATATCTCTATGATTTCAAATATAGAGGGTTGTTAGTCCGAGTAGCCATTAGGGTAGATCGCGTCTAATTGTTGTATGTGTTGCCCGGCACGCTATCGATGGTGACAAATTCATGGCGTTTATCATCTTCATCATGGGTTCTGCCAAGTATCCATATGTTGATTTAGCATCACGGGCGGCAATGAGTTTGTAAATGGCCTTTCCGACCGAGCTCGCTATTTTTTACAGGCTATCCGGATCCCCAAAGAACATTTGGACATGGCTCTAGAGCAGCACTTCTGGTGTAAATAATCGGAAATGTACCCCCAAAAATACCCGCGATACCCCCAGTAAGATGCGCGATCAAGAATGGCGATTTCTGACAGGGTGGATTCCAGTGTACCTTCACAGAGTGATGGTCGGAAGGAGGGCGCACGACGCCAAGGTTACCAATGAGCCGGAGTTGAAAATAGCTTTCCACTCCTACCAATGTGAGATGTCATACATCTGTCCATTTGGAGAGCGGGATGAAAGTCAAGCTCAATGAGGTCGCTAAATTCGCATACGTCGGGCTGGCGACAGTTAAACGCATTTTGAACGAGCGGGGCGCGTAATCCGGCGAACCGAGCGAAGGTCTTCGAAGCTGCACGGCAGTTGGGATGGGTCAGAAACATACCTGTGCCTACCGGACGGGCGCGCGATTCGAGGTGCTGCTCGCTCACTGGGAGACCCGAATGTTGAATGTCTGATGGGCAATGTCGCCCGCAGTGTCATTATCCAGCGCTCCGTCGTCGACCATCGACGCCCCGCAGCGTTTGCCATGGCGATGCTTGAATCGAGAAGCAACGCTTTGCCATTATTACGGATTAAAGGACATTGTAAGAGGATCTATCCAGCGGCGTAGCGTTGATCTGTTAACGATTGCCCCCCCAGGATTACGTGATCGTGGAACCGCGCCGCTGTGATTAGATGATGGCACTCTGGCACTATTGTGCGCCCTGAAATTATGGATCACATACTGCAGTGGGAGGCGCTTGTAAGGGTGATGGATTGTCGGCGCTGATTGAAAACTGGCCCAGGCATGCCGTATATGCGGGCCCCAGTTGATCTTCAGGTCAGAAAAGCGGCAGGGGCGCCTGCCGCTAGCATGATCGAGCGCGCCATTGAGGAGCAGACTATGCGGATAGCCGCACGAGGCAGTGCTAGTTGTGTCCGACACCTGTGGCTAGCACGACCTGGAGCATTTCCCCATTGCGCAGGCGCGCCAGGATGCCGGGTTCACTGAGGTCGGACTGCAGTGCTTTGTCGATCACCGTCGCGAGTTCTTCTGCCGGCACTATCAGCACGCCGTTGTCATCAGCCAGGACATAATCGCCTGGATGGACTTCAACCCCCGCGCAGTTCACGGGCACGTTTACCTGGCTCGTTTGGCCGCCGATCAGCTTGGTCGTCAGCTGAGTGGTGCCACGAGCGAACACCGGGAACTGGCAGGTACGCAGTTCGTTGATGTCCGTGACTACGCCGTCGACGATGATGCCGCCGGCACCCGCGCAGCGAGCCGCAAACTGCGTGACCGCTCCGACACAAGCGTGGGCATGGTTACCCGCCATGTCGATCACCAGGACATCGCCTGGCTGAAGGGCGATAAGGGCGCGGTTGACGGCGATGGCATCGGGCTCGGCCAGGCGAAGTGTCACGGCGCGCCCAACAATACGACCGCCCGGCACCATTGCGCGGACTTCATGGCTGACGAACCCGCGCTCGAGGAAGTGGCCAAGCGTGGCGAAGCTGACCTCGCGTAGCTTTGCGATCAGGTCGTCGTTCATTTCTCGCGCTCCATGTCGATCAGTTCGGCCACACAGTCGATTTCCAAACTCACGCCCCACAGCTGCACGCAGACGGTTGTACGAGCGGGTGGCGCATGGCCAAGGATTTCCTTGTACACCTCGTTGAAGGGCACCAATAGATCGGGATCTGTCAGGTAGGCGTTCACCTTGACGATGTGGGAAAGGCTGGAGCCCGCAGCTTCGAGGATTGCGGCAAGGTTGGCGAAGGTCTGCCTGATCTGGTCTTTGAAATTGTCGGGCTGCTCTTCCAGGCTGCCCAGCGATGGGATCTGGCCAGCGGTGAACACCAGGTGGCCGCTGACCACGGCTTGGGAATACGGGCCTACTGGACTGATGGTGCCAGGGGCACTGTGAATACGTTTCATTGAGGACTCCTTGAAGCGAAGGTTTGCCGCCGGCTCGCCGGCAGCACTTGGTCAGAAATCAGAAAAGCGCCAGGGTGTAGCTGACGATGAGTCGGTTCTGCTCTTGGTTGGGGTCGATTTCGGAGTGCAGCAATCCATGGCGCCAAGCCAGGCCGAGGCCTTTGAGCGCACCGTCCTGGATGACATAGTCCAGGCCCACATCCCGTTCCCACTCGGACGCGTCATTGCCGCTGGTGGTGCGGATGTCGTCACCCTTCAGGTACATCAGGGAGAATTTCAGGCCAGGTACGCCGGCAGCTGCGAAGTCGTAGCTGTACTGGACAAACGCGGTACGCTCGCCCGCTCGGTTGAAGCTCGCGAGCATCCGGTCGGTGTAGAGGTAGACACTGGCACCACCTGCGCCCTTGCCGCTGAGGGAGCCCTGGTTCGGTTGGACGAAGTTGCTTCCATCCGACACGGCCTGATAGCCGGCCATGAGCGCGTGGCCCTGGACGGAATAGGTCAGCGCGGCGCTCCAGGTGTGGTTATCGATCTTACCGTCACCGTCCTCGGTGTAGCCACCCACGCGGTATCCACTTGCGCGACCAGCAGGAGAGTCGTTGGCCCCATCGGCGAAGGTGCGGAAGTAGCGCAGATCAGTCCGCAGCGATTGCCCTTCGGAGAGTGGAAGCGTGTGGGTGAGGCCGACGAAGTGCTGGGTGTAATAGTCCTCAAGGTTGGCAACGTAGTATTGCGCCGTGAGTTGTTTGCCGATCCGGTAGTCGCCACCCGCGAAGAGGAACTGGTCGCTCTCACGGGTGCCGCCGGCTACGGCCAATCCAGTACGGTCACTGGAGGCACGGCCCGTAGCACGATTGAGGCGTCCGCCGGTAAGGGTCAGGCCATCCAGGTCGGTTGAGGTGATCTGGGCCCCCTCGAACGTTTGGGGCAGCAGGCGACCATCGTTGTAGGTCAGCACTGGCAGCTTGGGCATCAGCGTGCCGTATCGCAGTTCGGTGTTGGCGACCTTCAGCTTGAGTGTCAGGCCCAGGCGACTCCACTGTTGGGCCGCGCCACTGCCGTCGTCGGGGATCATGCTGCTGCCCCGGTGGCGACCATCGCCGCTATCAAGCGTTACACCCATCAAGGCTAAGGCATCCAGGCCGACTCCGATTGGCCCATCGGTAAAACCGGATTTGAAGTCGAGCACGAAGGCCTGAGCCCACTCTTCGGTTTTGCTCTGGCCGAGGCTACCGGCTTGGTCGCGAAAGTCGTTGTTGAAGTAAAAATTGCGCAGGCCAAGGTTCGCATGGCTGTCGCCCACCAGATCGGCTTGAGCGAAGGGGGACAAGGCGAAAACGCCTGCACTCATCAGGTACTTTTTCATCGGGAAACTCTTCAAACGGAAGTAGGAAACACTCGCCTGGTTGGCGAGAGAAACTCGGGGGTACAGCACGCAATTACTGCCGTGCTTGGTCGATATCCCGTTTGAAGGTCTCAGTGAGTAGCAGCAGCGCGATCAGAGAAACAGCGGCTGAGCCGATCATGTACCAGGCAATTGATGAGCCTTTGCCAGTCCACGACAGCAATGCGGTGGTAACCAGAGGGGTTGCGGCGCTTCCAAGCAGGCCGGAAAGCATGTAGCTGATCGACAGGCCCGAGTAACGCACTCGAGTGCCGAACAACTCCGCAAGGAATGTGGCGATGGGGCCGTAGTTGGCCGCGAATGCCGTCATCATCAGCATGTAACCGGCGAACGCCAGGCCGAGAACTTTGGAATCCATCAGCCAGAACATCGGGAACGCCACGAGTGCCTCGGCGATGATCCCGCCGATGATGATCGGTTTGCGGCCAACCTTGTCGGACAGGGCGCCGAAGAACGGCAGCATGGCGATACAGGCAGCGCAGGAAACCAGAACAACCGTGAGCATTTCGCCACGTGTGAAGCCCAAGGTCTGGGTGCCGTAGGTCAGGCCGAAGGCCACGATGAGGTTGTAGGAGGTGCCAGTGGACATAGTTGCCACGCCACCCAGGACTACCTGCTTCCAGTATTTGCGGAACACTTCGAACAGCGGCACTTTGACTTGGGTGCCTTTGTTCTCCACCGCTTTGAACGACGGCGTCTCATGGATGTTGAGGCGGATGTATAAGCCCAGTCCGATCAGCAGAACGCTGAGCAGGAACGGCACACGCCAGCCCCAATCCAGCAGCTGTTCGTTGGTCAGCGTGGTGGCGAACATCAGGAACACGAGGTTGGCCAGCATCGTCCCCGCCGGTACGCCGATTTGAACCCACGAGCCGTACAGTCCACGCTGATGTTTGGGAGCGTGCTCCACGGCCATCAGCACGGCGCCGCCCCATTCCCCACCCAAGGCCAGCCCTTGGATGATGCGCAGTGTCAGCAACATGATTGGCGCCCAGATGCCCACCGACTCATAGCTCGGCAACAGGCCGATGGCGAAGGTGGCCGCACCCATGGTCAGCAGCGAGATGAGCAGCATCGATTTTCGGCCCAGGCGGTCACCGAAGTGACCGAAGAGCGCGGCGCCAATCATCCGGGCGCCGTAGGCTGAAGCAAAGGTGCCGAAAGCAAGGAGGGTGCCTACCAGGGGATCAAAGCCTGGGAAGAAGATTTTGTTGAATACCAGGGCCGAGGCCGTGGCGAAGAGGAACAGGTCGTACCACTCAACGGTGGTGCCGATTACACTGGCGACCGCGACTTTTTTCATGTCGGCGGTGCGTTGTGGTTGCGCGCTGGCAACCTCGGTATACGCAGGGCTGGTCATTGCCATTTTCTCCCGAAAGATGGGTTCTGGTTGTTATTGGCAGCTGAAGGCGGAGCGGCTATTTCTTGTTTTTGGGCAAAGCGTTGCCGTGGGCCCAGCTTTCTTGAATTGGCTGGGCGCCTGGGTGGATCTGGTTAAGTCAGCGTCTATCGGCGCGGGTCAGCACGGCGTTGAGCAGTACGTCGCAGCCCATGGTCACGTCGTTGGGCAAGGCGTCTTCGGCTTCGTTATGGCTCAGGCCGCCGACGCAGGGGATGAACACCATGGTGGTTGGGCAGTGACGGGCAAGGTGAATGGCGTCATGGCCGGCGCCGCTGACGATTGGCTGGTACGGATAGCCTAAGCCTTCGATGGCTTTGCGTACTGCATCGATGCAGGCCGGGTCGAAGGGCGTGGCCGGGCTCAGCCAGTGGCGGTTGATCTGAACCTCCAAGCCACGCTTGGTGGCGATTTGGTCGATGAGTGCACAGGCGCTGGCTTCCATGTCAGCGATGGCGGCGTCTTCGTGATGGCGAAGGTCGAGGGTAAACGCCACGTGGCCAGGGATGGTGTTGCGGGAAGAGCGGGCGATCTGCAATTGGCCAACGGTGACGAGGCCTTTGGGCGCGAAGTCGCGTGACAGTTGCTCCAGTGCGGTGATCATTTCCCCTACGCCGAATAGGGAGTCGCGGCGCAATGGCATTGGCGTGGTGCCAGCGTGAGCGGCCTGGCCACTGATCTCGATGTCCAGCCAGCAAATTGCTTGTCCACCCGTCACCAGCCCTACGGGCAGGCCGGCGTCCTCCAGGATTGGGCCTTGCTCGATGTGTGCTTCGAAGTACGCGTCGAACTCACGGCCCAGAGGTAGCTCACCTGCGTAGCCGGTTTGTTCTAACGCGTCGGCAACGCTGACGCCTTCAGCATCGCGGCTGGACAGCGCTTGCTCGAGGGGCAGCTCGCCCGTGAACACCGCCGATCCGAGCATGGCAGGAGTGAAACGAGCGCCTTCTTCGTTCGTCCAGACCGCGATTTCCAATGCGCGCTCGAGCTGCAGGCCTTTGTCCTTAAGGCTGCGTACCACTTCCAGGCCGGCAAGCACGCCGTAGATGCCATCGAAGCGACCGCCCTTCGGCTGGGTGTCCAAATGGCTGCCCATGACCACAGGGGGCAGGGCGTCATTGCGACCTGGCAGGCGGGCGAATAGGTTGCCGATGGCATCAACATGGATGCTCATTCCGGCCTCGCTGCACCAGCTTGCGAACAGCTCGCGTCCGTCTCGGTCTTCTTTCGACAGTGCCAAGCGGCAGTTGCCGCCTTTGGCGGTTGGGCCGACCTTGGCCATGTCCATGAGGCTGTCCCACAGCCGTGTGCCATTGCATGTATGCATGATGTGAATCCTCAAACAGGCGGTGGGATCAGTATCCGAGCGCGGGGTCTACTTGGTTCAGGAGTGGTTCAGCACAGGCCAGACGCCGAGCGTTCTCGGCAACTTGCTGGGCAATACAGTCGTGGGAAGCGCATGAGGCCATGTGGGGTGTGACGACGATTCCCGGCGTGTTCCAGAGGCGGCTATCCATTGGCAGCGGCTCTTTCTCGAACACATCGAGAATCGCACCGCGCAGTCGGCCACTGTTGACGGCGTTGACCAGGTCATCCACCTGCAGGTGCTGCCCGCGTCCGCAGTTGATCATTGCCGCGTTTGGCGCCAAGGCTTCAAAGGTCTTCTGGCAGAGGATGCCGCGAGTGGCATCGGTCAATGGCAGCAGGTTGATCAAGAGGTCGAGGCCATCCAAGAACTGATCGAACTCCGCTGGCCCCGAGAATGTGCGCACGCCGCTTAGCTGCCTGGCACTCCTCGACCAACCTCGGACAGCATATCCGGCCTCGGCCAACTCGCCGGCAATAGCTCCTCCAAGGGAGCCGAGCCCCATGACGCCGATGCGGTATTCACCAGCGAGGCGTTGAGGGTGGCGTTGCCATACTTGTTGCTGCTGTTGGGCAAGTGCTCGGTCGAAGTCCCGGTGGTAGTGGATGACCGCCCAGCGAACATACTCCGCCATGCCTTGGCGGTGAGCCGGGTCTACGACTCTGCACACTGGCAATGCTGGCTGGCTCGGGTCGTTGGCCAGGTGATCAACACCAGCAGCCACCGAGTGGATCAGCTTGAGGTTGGGCAACGCGCTGAGGCTGCCAGCGGGCGGGAACCAACAAGCCGCCACCTGCGCCTCCCGGGCGTCGGGGGCATTGGCCAGCACTACACGAAGTTGTGGGGCACTGCGAGCGAAGGCTGATTGCAGCTGGCCCAAGAGTGCTTGGTCGGTTGACAGCAAAACCAGTGGCTTCATGAGCAGTACGACTCACGTTGGTGTTCGATCAAGGTCAGGGCGGCGTTCCAGCTCAGACTGATGATTTGCGCTGACTCGTCGCGTTGGAACTGGGCAGCGGTGTGGCGGCAAACTTCTTCGCTGGGGTAGATGAGCTTGCTGCCGCCGGCCAATGCCTGTACTTGCGCCTGGCAGGCGCGCTCCAGGAAGTGAATCTCGTGGAAGGCCTCGGCAACACTGGCGCCGCCGGCCAGCAGGCCGTGGTTGCGCAAGATCATTGCTTTGTGGCTGCCGAGGTCGGCGATCAGGCGCTCACGTTCATCCAGAGACAGGGCAATGCCTTCGTACTGGTGGTAGGCCAGCTTGCCGTAGAACTTCAGCGCGTGCTGGCTGATCGGCAGCAACCCGTGCTCCTGAGCCGAAACGGCGATGCCGGCTGCGGTATGGGTGTGGATCACGCAGTGCATGTCCGGTCGTGCCATGTGGATCGCCGAGTGAATCACGAAGCCAGCCGCGTTCACCCGGCGCTCGCTATTGGCCTGGTCGACCACATTGCCATGTTGGTCGATGCGTACCAGATCACTGGCGCGCATCCGGTCAAAGATCACGCCGTACTGGTTGATCAGGAAGTGATGCTCAGGCCCAGGAATACGTAGGGTGATGTGGGTGTCGATTAAATCGGTCATGCGGAAGTGCGCAACCATTCGGTACAGCGAGGCCAGTTCGCAGCGTGCCTGCCATTCGACATCGCTTATGTTGTGTGGCTTGCTCATGAAAACTCCTGAATTAACGAGCGATGGCGGGGGTGGGTTGCTGCTGCTCGCCACGCAGGCGAGAGAGGCCACAGACGCCGATCAAGGACAGCGTGGAGAGCGCGGTGAAGAACACGGCGAGTGGCAGCCACTGGCCCGCGAAGCGGTCGGCCAGCAACGTGCCGATGATCGGCGTGCTGCCCCCGGCGATGGCGCAAATCAACTGGTAGGCGAGCGAGATACCGGAGTAGCGCAGGTGAGCAGGGAAGGCCTGTGTCATGTAGCCGGCAATCACCGCATACAGGGCTGAAAGGGTTACTACCGCCAGGGCAATGCCGGCTGTCATCAGCACCAGATTCTGGGTGCCGACCAGCATGAACATGGGGTAAGGCACAGCCATGCACAGCAGGGCTATCAACTTGAGGAAGCGGCCTTCACCGATACGCTCCGCGAGCAGCGCTGCCAGTGGCTGGGTCAAGAACTGCAGGATGGTCACCAGGAACAGGCAGTCGAGGATGGTTGCCCGGGGGATACCTTGGTAGGTAGTGACGTAGGTGATCATGAAGGTGTTGGTGAAGAAGAAACCGGCGGAGCCGATGGTCACCGCGAGGGCGGCGAACAGGATCTGTCTCCAGCAGTCACGTACTACTTCAAGCACCGGGTATTTGACGACCTCTTGCTTGGCCTTGGCGGCTTGGAACTCAGGGCTTTCCTCGACGCCGAAGCGGATAGCCAGACCCACCAGCATCAGGACGCCGCTGGCCAGGAATGGCAGACGCCAACCCCAGCTCAGAAACTCTTCGGGCTCCAAGGAAGACACCAGGCGGAATGCGATCAGTGCGAGCAGCAGGCCAGCCGGGCTGCCGAGCTGAGCGAACGAGGCGTAGAACACTTTGCGTTTAGCCGGCGCATGCTCGCTGGCCATCAGGACGGCACCACCCCACTCACCACCTACAGAGATTCCCTGGACAATTCGAAGGGCAATCAGTCCGATGGGGGCCCAGACGCCAGCACTGGCGTAGCTGGGTAGTAGACCGATGCCAGTGGTGGCCAAGCCCATGAGAACCATGGTGACCAGCAGCATTTTCTTGCGGCCCAGACGATCGCCCAGATGACCGAAGACCATGCCTGCCATCGGTCGGGCAACGAAGCCTACGGCGAAGGTGCCGAATGCCGCCAAGGTGCTGAGCAAGGGGTTGCTGCTCGGGAAGAACACCTGACCCAGCACGAGTGCAGCCGCCGTGGCGTAGATGTAGAAGTCGTAGAACTCGATGGTGGTGCCGACAAATGCGGCAGCCGCCGCACGACGCGGCTGGTTTGACGTATGCATGCAAGGCCCTTCTTAGAGTTATAGGCAGGTGGGCAGGTTTGGCTAAGCCGGTCGCGCTCTGTTTGGCGCTTTCGAGATTTATCGCCTTGAGGCTATGATTAGTCAATTTGCTAATTCTTATCCGTCGTATTAGCTGCGCTACTAATGGGCCCGTAAATGAATCCGCCAACTTCAAGATCTGATGCTTTGGTCAACAAATGGGAAGGGCGTCGATTCCTAAACGACCGCCTGGACTGGAACCTGCTGCGTACCTACCTTGCGATTGGCCAAGAGGGCAGCATCAGCAGGGCTGCAGCGAGATTGCACGTAACCCAGTCAGCGGTGAGCCAGGCGCTTAGACGTCTGGAGGAGCAGCTCGGCTGCGCTCTCATTTTCCGAAGTGGCCCGCGTTTCGATTTCACGGCTGCTGGGGAGGAGGTGTTACGCATCGCCATCGATATTTATGGGGACGTATCGCGTATCGGTGCAGCGGTGGAAAAGGAAAGCGATGACGTAGTAGGCAAGGTGCGAGTGCTGAGCGTTAGTCGGGTGCAGTCACAGCTCTATGACGATTTTCTGGGGGATTTCCATGAGGCGCATCCACGTGTTGAGCTGGAAATTGATGTCATGCGCAGTGCGGACATCATCAGCTCTCTGCTCCAGAAGACTGCCACTGCCGGTGTTGGTTTGTGCCGCATTCCTCAGCCCAAGCTGGAACAACGCCTATTGCTTAGCCAGCGTTATGCGTTTTTCTGTGGCGTGCGCCATCGATTGTTCGGACGCAGCGATGTGACGCTTGAGTCTCTACGAGGAGAGAATTTCGTGAGCTTCGTGAGTGACCAGTTAGGAGGCAACCTATCTCCGCTTGCGATGTTCCGTGACCAGCATGGGTTCACGGGACGCATCGTTGCTTCCTCTCCTAGCGTAGAGGAAGTTCAACGGCTAGTTTGTGCAGGTTTCGGAGTCGGCTGCATGCCTGAACACCTCCTCCTTGAAGATGTGGAAAAGGGGCTGCTATGGCGGCTGCCGCCCCCAGAAGGTATCGTCAACGCGGATTTGCACTTGCTCTGGAATAGGGAGCAAAGGATGACCATGGCAGAAACAGTATTCCTGGAAAGTTTCCAGCACTGTCTCGCTCAGGTTGATGTCGGCCTGTAGGGCCTTTGAAAAAAGTAGTCCAAATAAGACGACCGCAGTCTTTGGCTGCGGTCGTCTTGTTTCGCTAGTCGGCATTCAGCAATCGCTGTCGACTCAGCACGCTGTTCAGCCGTTCATCATCGTCTAATTCGGTCTCGCTCAGCATCTCAGCAACGCCGGCACCTGCCTCAACTTTCTCCAGCCAGTACATCACTGCCTTTTTCATGAACCAGTGAGGGGTGCGATCCAGTAGTCCAGCGGCTTCCTTGATGCGCTCCTTGGTCAGGGCGTCGAGTTTGATACCTGCGGTCGTCGAGGTCACGAGCGCCTCCTCACGAAGCCGTCATAGCTAGAGGGGCTGATGCCTTTGCGCTTCGGTGGTAGGCCAGCAGCAAACCGATGTACCAGAACGGCATTACGTAGAGCGCTGTTCGTGTATCAGCCTCCAGTGCCAGCAGGCACAGCACGAACATGAGAAACGCCAAGGAGAGCACTGCGGTGAACCTGCCGCCAGGAAGTTTGAAGGTTGAGCGCTGGTGAGCTTCCGGACTGGTACGTCGATATGCTAGGTACGAGAGGAGGATCAAGGACCAAGTCACCACAACCATAACCGCCGAGATAGTCGAAACCAGGGTAAATACACCCATCACATCCGGGATGACGAACAGCAGTGTGAGCGCGATGGTCATACAAAAGCCTGAGAACATCAACGCGCGGACTGGTGTGCCAGAGCCTGACAAACGCCCAAAGGCTTGGGGTGCCTGCTTGTTGTGGGACAGGCCGTAGAGCATTCGTGAGCCAGAGTAAACGCCGCTATTGGCTGAGGAGGCAGCTGAAGTCATCACTACGAAGTTGATCATGCCAGCAGCAGCGGGCAAGCCACCCAGAATGAATAGTTCAACAAATGGACTACGGTTTGCAGGCACATGAGACCAGGAAATCACGCTGATAATGCAGGCGAGCGCGGCAACGTAAAATAGAAGAATCCGCAGCGGGATTGTGTTGATCGCTTTGGGCAGCGTCTTCTCCGGATTGTGAGCTTCAGCTGCAGCGGTACCGATGAGTTCAGTTCCCACGAAGGAGAAAATGGCTATTTGGAAACCAGCCAGGAAGCCAAGCACGCCATGCGGCATCATCACACCGGGTTGTACCAGGTGACTGAACGAAGCGGTGATGCCATCGGGAGAGGTATAGGAGGTAGCCACCATGTAGAGGCCAGTGAGTACCAGCGCGACGATGGCTATGATCTTGATGAGACCGAACCAGAACTCCACCTCACCGAAGGCTTTCACCGCCAGCATGTTGAGCGCTACTAGCAGGAACATTGTGCCAAAGGCGGGTATCCACGTAGGAAGGTCAGGGAACCAATATTGTAAGAAGCCTGCCACCACAACGACATCACCTACCGCGACTACGACCCAGCTCAGCCAGTACGACCAAGCGAGAATAAACCCGGCGCGTGGGCCCAAATGATGGTGGACGAGCTCTGCAAACGAGCCCATCTCAAGGTTGGCAAGGAGCATTTCGCCCATCGCTCGCATGATGCAAAAAACGAAGAAGCCAATGATCGCGTAGACAAGCAGGATTGAGGAACCGGAGAGGGCGATCATTTTGCCTGAGCCCATGAACAGCCCTGTTCCGATGGCACCACTGATAGCAATGAGCTGAATATGTCTGTTCTGTAGCCGTCGTTTCAGCTCGCGCCCATCGCCTGCTGCTGCATCTTGAGAGTTGCACGTTTGGTGCATATGTGACCTCTTATTCTTTTTTCGTAAAAACCGCTATACACGCTCTTCGAAGGTGAATTTGTCGCGGTGCTTAAATTTGCAAAACAGCTCAGCGATACTTATATGGAGTGACACATACGAACACGTTAAACACGCACTCGACGGCATCTATTCGCCAAGCTTGCAGATGTTTAAAATTTAACCAGCCTCTGTGCTTGCTACACTTTAAGATCTATCTGAATGGGTGGGAATGGCCATTCTGCCAGCCATAGTTGCCAATCGGAACGCTACAAACTGCTCACCAGTGGGCGCTGTCGTAGCAAAGTGCTCGTGATTATGAGCAATGTGCAAAATCGCACTGGCATGGTGCGCAAATGATCGTTTCGGATTACATCTTGAAGGTCGACAGGAGGATGCTGGTTTCGGTGTTTTCGATGTGCTGAATGGAGCGAATGGTGTTCAGCGCCTTGTCGAAGGCCTCCAAAGTGTCTGCTCGAAGCTCTGCCATGAGATCCCATCTTCCGTTGGTGGTGTGGATGGCCACCACGTTCGGATGCCCGCGCAAGGCGTGTTTTACCTCTGCAGCGTGGTGCCCACTGATGCTGATGCTGGTTATAGCCCTCACCCCATGCCCGATGGCGTCGGACTGGAGTCGGATCGTATAGCCCATGATGATGCCTTGCTCCTCGAGCTTGGCGATACGGTTCTGAACCGTTGCACGAGCAACCTTCAGCTTCTTGGCCAGGGTCATTACTGGGGTGCGAGCGTTGTCTCTGAGAAGGGCGATCAGATCACGATCAGTGGTGTCCATGTGCTGCATTCCATCCATATTGCTGTTTTTTGTGAGCAGATTGTCTAGAAATTTGTAAAATATGGCAACCTGCACGCTTCAAACTGCTCCAGTTCTTCATCAAAATTCAGGAGGTCAACACAATCACAAATAGCGCCCTCAACGCACTTTATTAAGGCGGGCGCACTTTCAAGGTGCATAAAAATGACGCATTTCATCGACGTGCCTACTATGTCCGATCTGGTCAGTGATGTCGGCGTAGTTGAATTTCTGGGTGAGCTTTCGGAAGTGATTCGCGACGACTTCAAGCGCTGGCCGGAGTTTGACAAGTCAGCACGGGTAGCCAGTCACTCGGCGGTAGGGGTGATCGAGTTGATGCCTGTCGCTGACAATAACCAGTATGCATTCAAGTATGTGAATGGGCATCCATCCAATACCTTCAAGGATCTTCACACCGTGATGGCCTTCGGCGTGCTGGCGGACGTCCAGACGGGATACCCAGTGCTGTTGTCTGAGCTGACAATTGCGACGGCTCTGCGCACAGCGGCAACCTCCCTGATGGCGGCCAAAGCTTTGGCTCGCCCAAATTCTCGGAAGATGGCCCTCATTGGTAACGGCGCTCAAAGCGAGTTCCAAGCGCTCGCGTTCCATAAGCACCTTGGCATCCAGGAGATCGTAGCCTATGACGTCGACCCTCAGGCAACCGCCAAACTCATCCGCAACCTGCAGGAATACACTGACCTGAAAATCACCCGCGCCCAGGGCGTTGCCGAGGCAGTGCGGGGTGCGGACATCGTGACGACTGTAACAGCCGATAAGGCCTACGCCACCATCATCACACCTGAAATGCTTGAGCCAGGGATGCACCTGAACGCCGTTGGTGGCGACTGCCCAGGCAAGACTGAATTGCATGCTGATGTGCTGCGTAAGGCCAGGGTGTTTGTTGAGTACGAGCCACAAACCCGTATAGAAGGTGATATCCAGCAGCTCGAAGCCGACTCGCCCGTTGTGGACCTGTGGCGTGTGCTGACGGGTGAGGAGCAGGGTCGCCAAAGCGATGACCAAGTTACCGTCTTTGACTCTGTCGGGTTCGCCTTGGAAGACTACTCGGTGTTGCGATATGTCCTCGAGCAGGCACAAAAGCGTGGCGCGGGCACCAAGATCGATCTCGTTCCGTGGGTTGAAGATGACCCTAAGGATTTGTTCAGCCACACCCGTGGTCGCTCCGCCAAGAAACACATCCGCCGCGTTGCATAACTCTAAGATCAGATTCATAACGGAATATCGAGATGGCATTTCCAACGCGTTCGATTCAAGCGCCTGCTGCGGTGGTGATGGTCAGGCCCCATGCCTTCACCCCTAACCCAGAAACGGCAGCGGATAACTCGTTCCAGAGCAGCAACCCTGATATCGCCGCTCAAACACTCTCCGAGATAGCACGGGATGAGGTCACTCAGGCCGCAGGGCGGCTGGAAGCTGAAGGTGTCAGGGTGCATCTCTTTGATGACTTCGGCGAGAACAACACACCTGACTCCGTATTTCCCAACAATTGGTTCTCAACGCACCCTGGTGGGCACGTCGCTATTTACTCGATGTATTCCATGAATCGTCGGCGCGAACGTCGTGCAGACGTCATAGAGATGCTCAAGCAGGATTACCGGGTTCAGGATGTGATCGATTACTCGGGCCTTGAACAGGATGAGCTGTTCCTCGAGGGTACCGGGGCGATGGTTTTCGATCACATGTCCAGGGTGGCATACGCCGCTCGCTCCAATCGTGCCGATCCGATTGCCTTGGAGCGGTTCAGCACTCACTTCAATTTTGAGCCGATGGTGTTCGATACGGCGGATGAGAAGGGTGCGCCGATCTATCACACCAACGTGCTGATGTGCGTGGCCACTGAATTCGCCCTCGTTGGCTTCGGTACCTTCACCAGCAAGCCTCGCGCAGAGGAAGTCCGCATGCGCCTGATGGAGTCTGGACGAGATGTTATTGACCTGACCAACCAGCAGATCAATGAATTTGCCGGTAACGCCATTGAGCTTTCTGGCAAAGATGGACGCATC
The DNA here is from genome assembly GCF_044143025.1 of Pseudomonas sp. TR47. NCBI lineage: Bacteria > Pseudomonadati > Pseudomonadota > Gammaproteobacteria > Pseudomonadales > Pseudomonadaceae > Pseudomonas > Pseudomonas sp. TR47. Next base: position 123,531 of record NZ_JBHFCS010000017.1, read on the forward strand.
TTGGCGCTCTCTCGCAGGGCTTTCGATAGTCTGACGACCGAACAGCGGCAGCGCATCGAGCGGTCTGCCAGGCTGGTGCCGCTGGATGTTCCGACCATCGAGATGGCTGGGGGCTCAGTTCGATGCATGATCGCCGGCATTCATCTTTCGCCTCGGAAGTAATTTTCGAATGACCCTAATCCCCACCTCCTCAGGTGGGGATTTTGTTTTCAGCTTGTAATGTTACGCAACGTGAGTGATGCGCAGCGCTCCTTCTTCAGTGTGATGCAAGCCAAGGGCACTCAGCCCAACCCGTTCACTGGCGCAGATGCCAGTGGCAAGGCAATCGACTTCTACATTGACAACTTGGATCACACGCCCCCGAACCTGATGTACCGAGATGCCTATGGTCAACTGTTGCCTTCAAGACTGATCGCAGGAGCAAGTATTGCAGTCTTTGTCTGCCGGAGTGAACTGGTGGTACATCGAGTACAGGACCTGCCCGATGAGGACCGGTTGGCGATCGCACGATACATTGGGGCCGGAGGAGTTCGAGCCTCCGACGCAAGATGCCTCCTGCCGGGAGTGCCGCGGCGGCATCGCGTGGGGTTGAGCTGTAACAGGTCTGCGCGGATTGGCGCACGTGCGTGGCGGGTTTCAAGCGCTAGGGCCTAACAAGGCCCGGCGCATGGTAGGCGGTTTAGATCTGCGCAGCAGTGCTCTTGATCGCTGCGAGTTCTGGATGAGCGACCAGTTTGTCGATGTGCAATTCGTCGTCGCTCATCCAGGTTTCGGTCAGCACCCGGTAATGCTCCATGTCGCGACAGCGCATACGCAAGCTGTAGTCGAAATGACCACTGATCAGTCGGCACTCATAGACCTGTGGGCAGGCGCGCACGGTAGCCTCGAAGGCTCTTTGCGCGGCGCGCCCGCTCTGGTTGGACAAGGCCACCAGGACCAGCAGCAACAAGCCCGGCGAAACTGTCTGTAAGTCGATTATCGCACCATACCCACGAATCACCCCACGCGGCTCGAGCTTACGCACCCGCTCAAGGCAGGGCCTGGGCGTCAGGTGAACGAGGGTCGAGAGCTTCTCATAGGTAATCCGACCTTCATGGCGCAGTACGTTGATGATGGCTTCGTCAATGCGGTCCAGTGCCCCAGCGTGGGACGTCTTGGCCTTGGTATCCATGGTTGGTGTGGTTTCACTTCAGACGGTTGGAAAGGAACTGCCGTAGCCGCTCGCTTTGGGGCTGGTCGAGGATTTCGGCGCCGCCGTGTTCTTCGACCATCCCCTGATGCAGGAACAACACTTGGCTTGACACCTGGCGGGCGAAGCCCATCTCGTGGGTGACCATGAGCATGGTACGTCCTTCCTCGGCGAGCGTCTGTATCACCTTGAGCACTTCACCCACTAGCTCAGGGTCGAGCGCTGAGGTGGGCTCGTCGAAAAGCATGATTTCCGGTTCCATGGCCAACGCGCGGGCAATGGCCACGCGCTGTTGCTGGCCTCCAGACAGAAACGCGGGGTACTGCTCGGCAGCACGGGTCGGGAGGCCGACCTTGTCCAGGTAGATGCGGGCGCGTGCTTCGGCTTCCTTGGCGCTGATGCCTAGGACTTTGCGTGGTGCCAAGCAGATGTTCTCCAACACCGTAAGGTGGCTCCACAAGTTGAAATGCTGGAACACCATGGCTAGGCGCGTGCGTAGGTTCTGTAGTTGCGCCGGTGCTGGAGTACGTGTGCAGGGGCGCATCTGCAGGGTCTGGCCGTCGAGCGTGATGCTGCCAGCGTCGGGTTGCTCAAGGAAGTTGATGCAGCGTAGAAAGGTGCTTTTACCCGAGCCGCTGGCGCCGATCAGGCTGATCACGTCGCCTTTGCGTGCTTGCAAGGACACGCCCTTGAGCACTTGGTGGTCACCATAGTATTTGTGCAAACCGTCGACGCTGAGTTTGCTGGTGTTAGTGAGGGTGGTCGTGGTGGCGGTGGAGGTGGGTTCGGTCATGG
>NZ_JBHFCS010000018.1:0-123435 GCF_044143025.1 Pseudomonas sp. TR47
GCCGAGGCGCGCATTCTACGCTTTCCTCATTTGCTGTCAAGCGTTTGTTTTGAAGTTTTTTTGAATCTGCTTTCTTTCAAAAGCCTTGAACTTCAACAACTTACCGCCTGCCTCGTCGCGTTCAACGCTGCGAGGAGGCGAATAATACGCGGTTTGAAATTTGAGTCAACACCTTGATCTAAAAAAACTTCAAGATGCATTTTGCAGCCGCCCGGCAACTAAATGCATGAACCATCGCTCTGTAGATAAACACTCCGTGGAGGGCAATGGCATGAGCGATGCGCAGAGCGAGAAGACCCCTGGCCTGTCGGCTGATGAAGAGAAGGAAGTCAGCCATAACCAACCCCCGAGGGCGGCGGTTCTGCACGAGATCATTCGCTACCAGGGCGACCAGGAACTGGAGCGCACCCTCGCGGCGCTGTGGTGGTCGGCCCTGGCAGCAGGCCTGACCATGGGCCTTTCATTCATGGCCATGGGGCTGTTCTACGCTCGCCTGCCGGAGGGTGAGAGTGCCCAGGTTGTCGCCAGCATTGGCTACAGCGCAGGCTTTCTTGCGGTGATCCTGGCGCGTCAGCAACTGTTTACTGAAAACACCATCACAGCGGTGCTGCCGATCATGACAACGCCGACCTTCGCCAACCTCGGGCGCCTTTTGCGGCTGTGGGGCGTAGTGCTGGTCGGCAACCTGGCAGGCACCTTGCTGGTCGCCTGGGTCATGCTCGAACTACCCATTTTCGACAGCAAGACGGATGTCGCCTTCCTCGAGATCGGCCGCAAGGTGATGGAGAACGATATCAGCCAGATGTTCGCCAAGGGCATCGTATCGGGCTGGATGATAGCGACCATGGTGTGGATGATCCCGTCCATGGAGCACGCCAAGATCTGGATCATCCTGATGATCACCTACCTGATGGCCCTGGGCGACTTCACTCACATCGTCGTAGGCTCGGTCGAGGTGTCCTATCTGGTCTGGGCCGGAGACGAAACCTGGCGCAGCTTCTGGCTTGAGTTTGCCCTGCCGACCCTGGCCGGGAACATCATTGGAGGCAGCTTCATTTTCGCCCTGATCAGCCACGCGCAGGTGCGCAGCGACAGCGGCAAGCCACCTTCGCAGCTATTAAAGGATGAAAAAAAGTCTTCATTCGGCAAGCAGGACAACAAGCAATGACCTTCAGCGCACCGCCGCAGCAGGTTCAGGCCCGCCAATGGAATCCGCCATGAGCATCATGAGTGGCAAGCCCCCAGGCACAAAAAAACACGCAGCCCCCCATAGGGGCCGCATCAACCGTGAAATGGCTTGCAAGGTCATTTTTCGTCAATGGCAGACTGTTGAACACTATTGACGTGAGTTGTGCGATAAACGGCGACTCAGCAGAAGAACGACCACCATCATGGACAACCGCAGCGGCAAGGGACTTTCTTTCGTCAGGCGTATCTACCTGCCGCGCATGATCGGCCTGGGCATTGGCCTGTTCAGCGTCGCCGCAGCGGTCGCGCCACTTTCGCCCCCCACCTGGGCATGGTTGCTGCTGCTCTTCAACGGCTTGCTCTGGCCCCATGTGGCCTACCAGTGGGCACGGCGGTCGATTGCACCGTACCAGGCGGAACAGCGCAACCTGCTGCTGGATTCACTGATGGGTGGTTTCTGGACCGCAGCCATGCATTTCAACCCCCTGCCCTGCGTCACTGTGCTCTCGATGATGACCATGAACAATGTGGCCGCTGGCGGCAAACGCTTGGTCATGCGAGGGCTAGTGGCGCAACTGGTCGGCATGCTGCTGGCCAGCGCACTGCTGGGCACAGGGCTGCAGCTCAACGCCACACCACTGCAGATCTTTGCCTGCCTGCCAATGCTGACACTCTATCCACTGGCCCTGGGCTGGGTGTGCTACCGCCTGGCGATCAAGCTTGCCGAACACAAGCGCCGCCTTCGCGACCTGAGCCTGACTGACAGCCTGACCGGGCTGCTCAATCACGGCGCCTGGAAGGACCTGCTCCTGCTGCGCTTCCAGACTTGCCAGAACTTGCAAATGCCATCAGTGATTGCCCTGATCGATATCGACCATTTCAAGACCATCAATGGCACGTTCGGCCACGTGATCGGCGATTGCGTGCTGCGACAGATGAGCGACGAGCTCAGACGCAACCTGCGGGCGGGCGACCTGGCAGGGCGTTATGGTGGCGACGAATTCTGCGTGATTCTGCCCGATACCAGTGAGCGTGAGGCCAGGCAGGCCATGGAGCGTCTGCGCGAGCGCATCGTTTGCTACCGTGACCCGCAACTGCCGCATTTGAAAGTCAGCCTTAGTATCGGCATGTCAGCCTTCCGGGCAGACCTCCAATCCCCCGAACACTGGCTGGAACAGGCAGACAAGGCACTCTACTGCGCCAAGCGACGCGGTCGCGACCAGGTCAATTCCGACCATGATGAGGCCACGGCGCTTCAGCCGGCATCCCTGGCAGAATATCCTCGCTGACCGCCGTTGCGCTGTCAGCAGCGCAACGAGCGCTGCGCCAGAATTTCCGGCAGGTCACTGCGCCGCAGATACTGGCGTAACGGTTCGGCAATGTTCAGCCGGTCGTCCACACGCTGCTCCAGCAACAGCGCCAGGCGTTGCCGACACAGCGCCATGCGCGCGCCCTGCTCCGGCCGCCAGACGAACTCACTGCACGGGATGATGCTCTCGTCAGCCACGTCCATACCGAACGCGTCTTCGGAAAAACGCACGATATGAACGCCGCGCTTGCCATGAAAGCCGACAAAGCCCTTGAGCTGGTCGGCAGCACTGCAGATGTCCTGGGATGTGATGGCCATGTCGAAACCTCGCAAATGATTGGAAGTGACGCACGCCAGGCGGGCAACGGTCGCCTCTACTGGGCGACGCGCCAGCCCAGCCTAGCTTAATCGCCGGGCGTTTCGCCAAGGTTTTTCGCCATTGGCCCGAGCCCCCCGCTAGACTGATGCCCTACCCTTTTCCGTCGCCAATTTTGGGACCGTTCATGACCAACGCCATCAGCGCCGATATTGCCACCATCGGCCGCATCAGCGCCGTGCCCGCCATCCTTCAGGTCATCTGCGAAACCAGCGGCATGCGCTTCGCCGCCGTGGCACGGGTTACCGAATGCAACTGGACTGCCTGCGCCGTACTGGACAACCTGGGCTTTGGCCTTGAAGTGGGCGGCGAGCTTGAGGTGGCAACTACGCTGTGCCACGAGATTCGCAGCTCTCACCAGACCATCGTGATCGACAAAGCCAGCGAAGATGAGCGCTACTGCCGGCACCAGACGCCGCAGCGTTATGGCTTTGAAAGCTACATATCCGTGCCGGTGTTCCGAACAGATGGCCGCTTCTTCGGCACCATCTGTGCCCTGGACCCGAATCCGGCCTCGCTCAAAGGCCAATCAATCCAGCCCATGATGGAGTCGTTCGCCCGCTTGCTGGCCATCCAGATCGAGAGTGAGGAGAGCGTCCAGCACACCGAGCGCGCCCTGCGCGAGGAACGGACGATGGCAGAAGTGCGCGAACAGTTCATCGCAGTGCTTGGCCATGATCTGCGCAATCCTCTGTTTGCCATCACCGCAGGCGCCGAACTGTTGACTCAGCGCTTGGACGACGACAAGAACCGCGCGATCGCCCGCCACATTCACACGTGTGGCCAGCGGGCCTCACAGCTTGTGCGCGATGTGCTGGATTTTGCCCGAGGCCGACTTGGCAGCGGCATCCCATTGAACCTGCAGCCCTGCCCGGACCTGACAGAAGGGCTCATGCATGTCGCTGCAGAACTGCAGCACGCACACCCACAGCGGCAGATCGTGCTTCAGATCGGTGATATCGGCGGCCTGTACTGTGACCGCGAACGGGTGACCCAGCTACTCTCCAACCTGATCGCCAACGCGCTGACCCATGGTGCGCCTGACGGGCCGGTGACGGTCAGGGCGGCGATTGCCGATGAGGAGTTCGTGCTTAGTGTGCACAACAGCGGTGCCCCCATAGCCCCACAAACCCTGAACCAATTGTTCCAGCCATTCAGGCCGCTGTCTGCGGCGCCAAGACAGGGGCTTGGCCTTGGCCTTTACATAGCCAATCAGATTGCCCTGGCCCACGGCGGACGCATGGAGGTCATCTCCGACAAGCAACGCGGCACGCTATTCAGCTTTCACTTGCCGGCCGTTCCCCTGAGGCAAGTGCCGGGGCCGTCGACCATCGGGCTGTAACGCATCGCCCTGATCACTTGGGCGAATCCTCGTGCACCTGCACGCTGGCCGTCATCCCCGCGCTGAGGTTCATGCCTTCGGGAATGTCGTCCAGCCGGATGCGCACAGGTATTCGCTGGGCCAGCCTTACCCAGTTGAAGGTTGGCTCAACCTCCGGCAACAACTGGCTGTCAGGGTTACTGTTACTGTCGGTGATACCCCGGCTGATGCTTTCCACATGCCCCTGCATGGCCTCTCCTGCCCCCATCAGCCAGACCGTCACCGAATCGCCCACGCGTATGCGCGGCAATTTGGTTTCTTCGAAGTAGGCCTGGATAAAAAAGGTCGAGTCATCCACCAGGGCCATTACCGACTGGCCGGCATTCACATAGTTGCCCTGAGCCAGGCGCAAGTTGGTGATGTGCCCACTGCGGGGGGCTCGTACTTCACTGCGCGCAAGGTTGATTTTCGCCACCTGTAACTGAGCTTGCGCCTCATGCAACTCACCGCGGGCAATGGCGGCATTGATTTGCGCGTTTTCGCGCAGCTCAGCACTGATCGCCCCGGGCCCCAATGCCGTGCGCCGCGCAGCTTCGCGCTCGCGCAGGTGCAACTGCTGGGCACGCGTTTCTGCCACGGCGCTGGCCTGATCGAACGCGGCCTGGAAGCGCTCCCGATCTATGCTCATCAACAGGTCGCCAGCCTTGACCCGCTGGTTGTCCTGCACCTTGAGCTCACGCACCCAGCCGGACACGTCGGGCGCGATGACCACTACGTCGGCCCGCACCCGTGCATCACGTGTCCATGGGGTGAGCATGTAGTACTGCCAGAGTTTATAGCCGGCCAGAACGGCGATGGCGACCACGCAGAGGGTCACCAGGGTACGGACGACAGCACGCATCGAATCACTCCTTACAAAGGCCCCAGCAGGCGAACTACCAGGTACAGCACACAAACGAACAGCGCTGCGTCGAACAGCGCTTCATGCCAGATCCAGCGCCCCAACGGCGTGGCGTGCACGACAAAGCGCAACAAACCGGTAAGCACCAGAGCCAACAGCACGTAGATCAGAAAAGGGCTGAGCAGCACGCCGCCCAATGCCCACTCACGCAACCCCATGGGCTTCCTCCTGCCAGCGGCACCATTTGCCCCAGCTTTTCTGCAACTGCAATACCGCCCCTTCGGCCAGGCGTAACGGGTCACTCGACGGCAGGCGTTGCAGCGCCGCGATGAATCGCTCGCTGGCGGCATCCAGGCGCTGCCCTCGTCCGGCTGCCGGCCCGCTGGCCAGGACTGTTTCCAGTTGCTGCAGATATTCACGTTCGGCATCACCCAACGGCGCCTGGGCGACTGCCAGGCACATGCGCAAATGCAGCAGTTCGTCGCCGATGTCCAGGCCATGCAGGCCATCGTCCCAACGCTTGCGTTCGGCCTCGCGCAGCTCGCCGGCGTGCCGTGCCAATTGCATCAGACGGTCGGCCATGCGCCCGCCAAACCAGCTGTCGGCACCACGCAGGTCGCGCCGGGCCAGACGCACCAGGTCGCTTTGGGTCGCCGCGCGCAGGCGCCGGCCAAGCCAGGCCGGGTGGCGGAACACCAGCAGGCGAAACGCCATGACCGCCGCACCTACACCCACCAGCATGGCCAGCGCACTGTTGAGCATGCTCGCCACACCGAACTGCATGGCATTGAGCGGCGACACCAGTACGATGAAGTGCAGGCAATAAGAAGTCGCCGTGGCCCCGGTGCGCGGGTGAGCCATACCCAGAGCCCCAAAGAACAGAGGTACGCCCATGCCCAGGCAAAGCATTGCAAAACTGCTCCACTGCGGCAGGATGATTTGCCCCACCAGCAATGCCGTCGGGATCGCCAGCAGGATGCCACGCAAGAAGCTGAGCCCGATCTGCGCACCATTTTCACGGCTGGCGAACAGGCTGCAGACCACACACGTCAACACCAGGCCACCGGGCGCAGAGGGCCAGGCGGTGGCAAGCCAGAAACCACTCATCACCAGAAATGCCAGCGCACTGCGTGAACCGAACAGCAACGCCAGCGACCAGTCGCGGTGGGCTGCCAGCCCCTGCGCCACATCCTTCGGCGCCCTGCCCACTTCGACATCATCGAGAGCCTGGGTGGCAGCCATGGCGTAGTCCAGTAGCAGGGTCATGCGGGCCAGGCAAAAATGCTCGGCAGAGCTGATCTGCTCGTCATGCGCGGCGTCCCAGATGCGCTGACGCAACAACAACAGGCTCGGCTGATCGGGCTTGGCCAACAGGGCGCGCACTTCTTCCAGCCATGGGCCAAGACGCAGGGTTTGCTGCTCATCCAGTTGCCGCCACTGGCGACGCACCGAGCGTGAGATCCGCAGCAGCACCATCAGTTTCTGGCTCAGGCCACGAATGGCCCTTGCCCGCTGGCGCCCACGCGGGCCTTCGAACCAGGCATGTTCGCGCTGGGTATCGATGGCAACGATACGCCCCAGGATCTCCAGCAGGCCTTCGCGCGTTTGGTCTTCACCGCCAAGCATGGCACTGGCCGTCTGGAAACCGCTGTGCCAGGCCTGGCGCGCCTGCCCGGCAAGTTGCTGCTCCACGCGCATCGGCCAGAGCAACGCGCTGGTGGCCGTTGCACAGAAGATCCCCAGGCAGATCTCGGTACAGCGCGCCACCGCCTGATCGAACACTTGCAGGGGCTTGTCGATCGCGGGCAAGGCAATGATCGCTGCGGTGTAGCCGGCCAGCACAAAGGCATAAGCCCAGGCGCTTCGCAGTTGGGTCGAAGCCGCGGTACACAGGGCCAGCCACAACGCCAGTGTGATGAGAAAAAGCCATGGCGTCTGCGCGAACAGGCCGATGAACAGCACTGACATGAAGGTGCCGACCAAGGTCCCGGCCAAGCGAGCAAGGCCCTTCTGTATCACCATGCCCGACAGGGGTTGGGCCACGATGAACGCGGTCATCAGCGCCCAGGCCGGCTGCTCCAGCCCCCAGCGCATGGCCAGCCACAGGGCAAGGCCGCCGCCAAGCAGGGTTTTGATGGCGAATTTGATGGCGAGGCTGCTGGGTGCGAACAGGGCCTGGAAGGTGATGGGCACGAAACGGACCTTGCGGGGGATGATCTGGTAAACGATAGACAATGAAGGGAAGGATAATGCTGAAACAAATAATTAGCTAGCTAATCATCTTTAGGCGCTGTCATATCAACCGATCAAGGCAAAAAAAAATGGGCGACCGAAGTCGCCCTAAATGCCTTGCGTGCCCGTGAACCTGGAAGGTCAGCGCGGCTTGCGCTTGTTCGAGTCCTTCCAGATGAAAATGCCAAGACCGGCAAAGAACGCGAACATCAACCCGACCGTTACCACACCAGCGATAACCACATTGTCGAAGAACATGTTGGCCTCCCGATTCGTTTGCCGTTGTCCGATGGATGCAAGGTAACGAATACGGGGGACGGGGAAATTGATCGAGGTCAATGGTGCCCGGAGCCGGGCACGCGAGGCGGATGCAGGGTTGACCTGCGTCAAGTTTCAGCGCTTCTTGGGCTTGTTCTTGGGCTTCTTTTTCTTCGACTTGCCCAGCGGCATGGCTTGCTCGAACGCCTGACGCACTTCGTTCAGGCGCTTTTCCTTGAGGTCGTGCACGCGCTTGGCACGTTCGGCATCGAAGTCGATGAGGTTGTCTTGGCTCATGGGCGGGCTCGAGGATCAACAGAGACTTGCATGATGCCGCCAGGCGTTGGCCATGACCAGCCCTGCGGCACAGGGCGCCTAGACTTCGATATCGACCAGCAGGCCCTGGCGCGGCTGTTCGCCCATGAGCGGGGCCACCGGTACGGTGTTGTCGCCGTTGACTTCTTCACCCGGCAAGGCACTGTAGCGCTCGTCGCCACCCTGTTTATTACGCCGCTGCTGCCGGCGCTGCTCCTCACGCAGCAGCAAGACCTGCTCCTGCGGGTCGCGTTGCTGCTTGAGGTCAATGGCGCTCTCCCCTGAGGCAGGCTGCGTGGGGACCACGGGCTTGATGTCCGGGGTCGGCTTGACCGGGTCCTGTTGCGAGGTCACTGGGGCGGCACTGAGCGGAATGATCGGCGGCAGCATGAGAATTCTCCTGTGCCCAGGGTATCGGCCGGTTGTCAGCCGCCTTGAGGGTCGGCGAATAGGGTAATGCGGCCGAAACCGGCCACGTCATGCCAGTATAGACAGCTGCTATGGAGCTTCGTCGTCAGGGTCGTCGTCACTTGGCGGGCTGGCCTCGCTCCAAGGGCGCTTGAAGACCTGCTGCCAGACGGCGTTCATGTGCTCGCGCAGCACTGGCGCCGCGTTCTTCAGCGAGGCACTGTCCTCGCGCTCACCGCCGATCGGGTCTTCGCCTGCCGGGGTGATCAGCGACTGCCCAGTGATGGTGTAACTGGCCTGGCCCTCACGCATCTCGATGGCAATGTCATGCGGGTCGATGCCGCCGCCACAGAACGAATGGCTGGCCACCGTCACCTCGGCGATGCCGTCCTTGTTCAGGTCACCCACATCGCTGACATCGTTGTAGAAGTCGACATCGAGGTCCAGGCCAGGGCAGGTGGTTTCCTGCTCGATCTGCCAGCGCGGCTTGAACCCGTCGCCCTCGGTGGCTCGCCCGTACAGCGTGGCCTTGAGCTCTACCTTGTCCACTTCCTGCTCGGACTCGGCATCGACCGCCTGGCCATCGCTGCGGCTGAGCACCAGCAGGCCTTCACCGTCACGGTCACGGAAATGCACGCTCTTGATCGGCGTCTGCACACCCAGCACCTCAAGCTGCTCCACCGGGATCGCCGGCAGGCTCTCGAAGTTTTTCTGCTCGCAAGCGGCCAGCAGCGCGAGGCTGCCCACGGCCAGAGAGGCGTTCAACCAGCGGTGCTTGAGCGGCATGGCGTGCGTAGCCCTCATCGGCAAGACGGTGTTCTGCGATGAAACAGCTAGACTCTTGGACTTCAACTCTATGGTCCGCCGGGCCTATCCGTTAACATAGCCGGCTTTTCATCGCGGGAGTTCAGGCAGTATGGCGCAGCAGTATCAACCGGGGCAACGCTGGATCAGTGACAGCGAAGCGGAGCTCGGCCTGGGGACCATCCTGGCCCAGGATGGCCGCTTGCTGACCGTGCTCTACCCGGCCACTGGCGACACCCGCCAGTATTCCCTGCGCAATGCGCCGCTGACCCGCGTGCGCTTCTCGCCAGGTGACCAGATCACCCACTTCGAAGGCTGGAAGCTGACGGTACGCGAAGTCGAGGACATCGACGGGCTGATGGTCTACCACGGCCTCGACGGCCAGAACCAGCCGCGCACCCTGCCGGAAACCCAGCTGTCGAACTTCATCCAGTTCCGCCTGGCCAGCGACCGTCTGTTCGCCGGTCAGATCGACCCGCTGTCCTGGTTCAGCCTGCGCTACAACACGCTGCAGCACACCAGCAAGCAGGTCCAGTCGTCGCTGTGGGGCCTGGGAGGCTGCCGCGCGCAGCCGATCGCCCACCAGTTGCACATCGCCCGCGAAGTGGCGGACCGCAGCGCACCTCGCGTACTGCTGGCCGACGAAGTGGGCCTGGGCAAAACCATCGAAGCCGGCCTGGTGATCCACCGCCAGTTGCTGACCGGGCGTGCCAACCGCGTGCTGATCCTGGTACCGGAAAACCTCCAGCACCAATGGCTGGTGGAAATGCGTCGGCGCTTCAACCTGCAGGTGGCACTGTTCGACGCCGAACGTTTCATTGAAAGCGACGCCAGCAACCCGTTCGAGGACGCCCAGTTGGCACTGGTCGCCCTGGAGTGGCTGGTCGAGGACGAAAAGGCCCAGGACGCGCTGTTCGCCGCAGGCTGGGACCTGATGGTGGTCGATGAAGCCCACCACCTGGTATGGCACGAAGACAAGGCCAGCACCGAATACAGCCTGGTCGAGCAACTGGCCCAGGTCATCCCGGGCGTACTGTTGCTCACCGCCACCCCCGAGCAGCTTGGTCAGGACAGTCACTTCGCCCGCCTGCGCCTGCTCGACCCCAATCGCTTCCATGACCTGGCAGCCTTCCGTGCCGAAAGCGAGCACTATCGCCCGGTGGCTGAAGCCGTACAGGAACTGCTCGACGAAGGCCGCCTGTCACCCAAGGCCCACGCCACCATCCAGGGTTTCCTGGGTGCCGAGGGCGAAGCCCTGCTGGCTGCAGTCAGCGATGGCGACAGCCAGGCCAGCGCCCGCCTGATCCGCGAGCTGCTCGACCGCCATGGCACTGGCCGCGTCCTGTTCCGCAACACCCGTGCGGCCATCCAGGGTTTCCCGGAGCGCGAACTGCACCCTTACCCGCTGCCGATGCCGGAACAGTACCGCGACCTGCCAGCCGGCGAGCACGCCGAGCTGTACCCGGAAGTCGCGTTCCAGGCACAAGGTGAAGTCAGCGACGACGAGCGCTGGTGGCGTTTCGACCCTCGCGTCGACTGGCTGATCGACACCCTGAAGATGCTCAAGCGCACCAAGGTCCTGGTGATCTGCGCCCACGCCGAAACCGCCATGGACCTGGAAGACGCGCTGCGCGTGCGCTCCGGCATTCCTGCCTCGGTGTTCCATGAAGGCATGAGCATCCTTGAGCGCGACCGCGCCGCAGCCTATTTCGCCGACGAAGAGTTCGGCGCCCAGGTGCTGATCTGCTCCGAGATCGGCAGCGAAGGGCGCAACTTCCAGTTCGCCCACCACCTGGTGATGTTCGACCTGCCGGCCCACCCGGACCTGCTCGAGCAGCGCATCGGCCGCCTTGACCGGATCGGTCAGAAGCACGTCATTCAGTTGCACATCCCCTACCTGCAGGAAGGCCCGCAAGAGCGCCTGTTCCAGTGGTACCACGAAGCACTCAACGCCTTCCTCAACACCTGCCCGACCGGCAACGCCCTGCAGCACCAGTTCGGCCCGCGCCTGCTGCCGATGCTCGAAGGCGGGGACAGCAAGGCCTGGGATGCCCTGGTAGCCGAAGCCAAAGGTGAGCGTGAACGCCTGGAAGCAGAACTGCACAGCGGCCGCGACCGCCTGCTGGAGCTCAACTCCGGCGGTGCCGGCGAAGGCCAGGCGCTGGTCGAGGACATCCTTGAGCAGGACGACCAGTTCGCTCTGCCGATCTACATGGAAACCCTGTTCGACGCCTTTGGCATCGACAGCGAAGACCACTCGGAAAACGCCCTCATCCTCAAGCCGAGCGAGAAGATGCTCGACGCCAGCTTCCCGCTGGGCGATGACGAAGGCGTCACCATCACCTACGACCGTGGCCAGGCGCTGTCGCGCGAAGACATGCAGTTCCTCACCTGGGAACACCCGATGGTGCAGGGCGGCATGGACCTGGTACTGTCCGGTTCGATGGGCAACACCGCCGTCGCGCTGATCAAGAACAAGGCGCTCAAGCCTGGCACCGTGCTGCTTGAACTGCTGTTCGTCAGCGAGGTGGTGGCGCCGCGCAGCCTGCAACTGGGCCGCTACCTGCCGCCTGCGGCGCTGCGCTGCCTGCTCGATGCCAACGGCAACGACCTGGCCTCGCGCGTGGCCTTCGAAACGCTCAACGAGCAGCTCGAAAGCGTGCCTCGGGCCAGCGCCAACAAGTTCGTACAGGCCCAGCGTGACGTGCTGGCCAAGCGCATCAGTGGCGGTGAAGCCAAGATCATGCCGACCCACGTCGAGCGTGTGGCAGAGGCGCAACGCCGCTTGGCCGCCGAAGCCGACGAAGAACTGGCGCGCCTGACCGCTCTGAAAGCCGTCAACCCGAGCGTACGCGACAGCGAAATCGACGCCCTGCGCAAGCAGCGCGAAGATGGCCTGGCAATGCTCGAAAAGGCCGCACTGCGCCTGGAGGCGATCCGCGTGCTGGTCGCTGGCTAAGACTGGATTGCAGCCATTGGGGAGGTGCCCATGCACCTCCCCTCTCCTTTATACCCGCGCGTTATCACCCCAATAACCAAATCGTTGCAATCAAAGAGCCATTACCCCGGAAGGTTTAAACACCCGTTCCTATACTCCTTTCTGGATAGTCTCCTTGGGGGTTGATTGGAGACCAGTGCGAACTCGACCATGGGGCAAGCAATGGAATGGCTGGGACTGCAACTGTTCTCCGATGTGCCGGCTAGCGGTAGCATCGTTATCGACTGCCGTCATGAACCACTACTGATCCTGATCGCCTTCGCTGTGGCCAGCGCTGCCTGCTTTGCCACCCTGGACATGGCCGAGCGCCAATCCCACAGCGAGCAACCGGCTGCCCAGAGGCAATGGCGCATGCTGGGTGCCTGCTGCCTGGCCGGAGGGATCTGGGCGATGCACTTCATCAGCATGCTGGCGTTCAGGGCACCGCTGGAAATGCACTACGACGCCTCACTGAGCGGCCTTTCGCTGCTGATTGCACTGGGTGTGGCCTGGATGGCGATGACCAGCCTCGATCGCGAGCGCATGGGGCCGCAGCATTACCTGCAAAGCGCCATGCTGATCGGCCTGGGTATCATCCTCATGCATTTTGTCGGCATGGCGGCGTTGCAGACCGGGGCCAAGCAGTACTACCAGACCGAACTGTTGCTGGCCAGCACGGCCATCGCACTGCTGACCAGCCTGGCCGCACTGCTGATGGCCCGCTACTTCCGCAACGGCAGCGGCACTGTGCATCAAGCCCTGAAATATGGCGCGAGCCTGCTCATGGCCGGCGGCATCGTTGCCACCCATTTCACCGCAATGGCCGCGATGACGCTGGTCATTCCTGCCGACACCGCCCTGCGCTTGCCCTCCGCCGACAACAGCCTGCAACTGGGCCTGACCGTGGCCTTCATCACCCTGCTGATCAGCGCAAGCAGCATCAGCGCTGCCCTGGCCGACAAAAAGCTGCAGAGCAAGGAACACGACCTGCGCAGGGTGAACATGCTGCTCAGCCAACTGGACCAGGCCCGCGCTTCTTTGCAGCAAGCCGCTCACTACGATGCACTGACCAGCCTGGTCAACCGTCGAGGCTTCAACCAGGTGTTCGCCGAACGCCTGGCCGAACAGAACCCCGAAGTGCACCGCCTGGCGGTGATGTTCCTCGATATCGACCATTTCAAACGGATCAACGACAGCCTCGGCCATGACGCCGGTGACCAACTGCTCAAGGTGATCGCCAGCCATATCAAAGCGGCCACACGCAGCCACGACCTGGTGGCACGCTTCGGCGGCGACGAATTCTGCGTGGTTACCAGCCTCAATGGGCCTGACGAAGCTCGCCATCTGGCGCAGCGCATCATGCAGCGCATGAAGGACCCCATCGACCTGGGCGGGCGGCGCATGGTCATGACCACCAGCATCGGCGTCAGCATTTACCCCGACGACGGCCTCACCGCTGAAGAGCTGCTCAAGCACGCCGACCTTGCCCTGTATCAATCCAAGGGCAGCGGGCGCAACAGCCTGCATTTTTTCAACAGCAGCCTGAAAAACCGCGCCACCCTTGAACTGCAACTGGAAGAAGAGCTGCGCATCGCCTTGCTTGAAGAACGTGGGCTGCGCGTGCATTACCAGCCCATCTATGACTTGGGTAGCGGCCAGGTAGCCAAGCTTGAAGCCTTGGTACGCTGGCAGCATCCGCAGCATGGGCTGCTGAGCCCGGACCGGTTCATCGGCATTGCCGAAGCCAACGGCCTGATCGTCGACCTGGACCTGTGGGTGTTGCGCCACGCCTGTGATGACCTGGCGCAGTTGCATCGCCATGGCTTCGCCGACCTCAAGCTCACGGTCAACTGCTCAGCGGTGACGCTGGGCCATGACGGGTTGCCCAAAGAAGTGGAAATGGCACTGTTCCAAGCGGGCCTGGCACCTCGACACCTGGAACTTGAGGTCACCGAGAATGCCCTGATGGGTGACATCCAGCGCACGCTCAGCCTGCTCAAGCGAATTCGTGGCCAAGGTGTCAGCCTTTCGATCGATGACTTCGGCACAGGGTACTCGTCACTGGCTTACCTCAAGCGCCTGCCTCTGGACGTCCTCAAGATCGACCGTAGCTTTCTTCAGGACGTGCCTGCCAGCCTGAAGGACCGTGAGATCGTCCAGGCGATCATCGCAATGGCCCATACCCTGCATCTACAGGTGGTCAGCGAGGGTGTAGAAACTGTCGAGCAGCATGAGTTTCTGGCCGCCAACGGCTGCGACTACCTGCAGGGCTACCTGCTCAGCCGGCCGGTACCGCTGGCGGACCTGCGGCCGATCCTGGAACGGCTCGACCGCCAGGAAGAAGCCTTCAGCGCTTGTTGCGATACAGCTCTACCAGGGTCGCCGGATCTTTTTGCAGATAACCCTGGCTACCGTGCAGGCGCATCAATTGCGCGGCGAGGCCACTGAGGGGGGTCGCCGTGCCCTGTTCGCGGGAGAACTTGACCGCACCGTCGAGGTCCTTGAGCAGCGTGCGCACATGCCATTTCACCGGTTCGAAACGGCTTTCGGCCATCTGCGGTGCCAGGATCTGCAGTGGCCTGGAGTCGGCAAAACCACCGGCCAGGGCTTGGGCGATGAGCGTTGCGTCCACACCTGACTGCTCGGCCAACGCCACGACTTCAGCAACCACCAAGGCATTGCAGGCCACGATCATCTGATTGCAGGCCTTGGTCACCTGCCCCGCCCCCACCCCGCCCATGTGCGTGACCCGCTGGCCAAGGGTAAGCAATACCGGGCGCGCTCGTTCCAGG
Organism: Pseudomonas sp. TR47; assembly: GCF_044143025.1. NCBI lineage: Bacteria > Pseudomonadati > Pseudomonadota > Gammaproteobacteria > Pseudomonadales > Pseudomonadaceae > Pseudomonas > Pseudomonas sp. TR47. The sequence continues at coordinate 14,882 of NZ_JBHFCS010000018.1, forward strand.
TCGGCAGCCTCGCCGCCGACCATGATCGCCAGGCTGCCGGCCTCGGCGCCCGGCGTGCCACCGGAGACAGGCGCATCCAGCCACGCCATGCCACACAGGGCGGCCAGTTCGGCAGCCATCTCGCGGGTAGCGGTCGGCTCAAGGCTGGACAAGTCGACCAGCAGTTGCCCGCTACGCCCACCCTGGGCGATACCCTGCTCGCCGAAAACCACCTCGCGTACCACCTCCGTATCGGCCAGGCACAGCAGCACCATGTCGCTGCCCCGGCACAACCCGGCAGGGTCGGCAGCCAGCTGCGCGCCAGCCGCGACCAGCTCGGCACACTTTTCCGGGCTGCGGTTCCAGACGGTCAGCGGGTAACCTGCGGCCAGCAGGCGCCGACACATCGGCAGCCCCATCAGACCAATCCCGGCGAATCCAAGCGAAGGCAGTTCAGTGCTCATAACGACTCCTGGCAAATCCGATAGTTATCCGGGCCGTACCACGGCCCCATTACGCATCCCGTAAACTGTTACCGCCACGCCGAATTGTTACCTACCTCCACCCCACCTGAACGCCATCGAGCACCAGAATGGGGCGGCTGCGCATTTTCGCGCACCAAAATCATCCGGCGGATTTGGCGCTCTTCACCTGAATCACGATGAACGGCGAAACCACGACCGCCCATATCTCTGGATCGCGGGTTTGCAGGTCGAGCGCCTGTTCGGCCGTGACAGGGCCCACGGTGCCATCATCACGCCACTTGGCGAACATCTCGCTGCGATTCTGCGCCATCACTTCGGCAACCGCTATCAGGTCCAGGCTGGGGTCGACCCAAATCAGGTCACCCTTTGCCCAAAAACGCTCCAATGCCTTCCACTCGATAGTTGCCGTCTCGCCGAGCAATTTGGCATAGAGGGTGCTTGTTTGATCAGTCATGGGTTTTTACCGCAAATATCGGCCAATAAAAAAGGCCGGCATTTTTGCAGAAAAACCCGGTTTCAAATATGTAATTTGGTCGATTGGCCCAGAACTTGTGGGGTAGGGCCGAAGATGCAGGCGATGTAATGGCGCCTTTCTGTATCTTTGTGTCGATCATGCGACAACCCGCGAAACAGGCGCTTTTCGCCCGCTTTTCAAGCGCTCGGGCAGCGCTCTACACTGTACCGGTACAGTTCCGGGACATGTTCCGGGGGAAGGTGGGCATGCAGTGTGGCGTGGCCATACCGCAAATCCCGCCCGGTCTGTAGCCCTGGCCGCCAGGACTATAAGAATTACAACAGAATGAGTGGAGCACTATGATCAAGATTTCCAAGCTGTTCGCCGCAATGGTACTGGCCGGGGTAGCCAGCCATTCGTTTGCCGCCGATACCATCAAGATCGGCATCGCCGGTCCGAAAACCGGTCCTGTGACCCAGTACGGCGACATGCAGTTCATCGGCGCAAAACAGGCCATCAAGGACATCAACGCCAAGGGCGGCGTCGATGGCAAAATGCTTGAAGCCAAGGAATACGACGACGCGTGCGACCCTAAACAGGCCGTGGCAGTCGCCAACAAAGTGGTCAACGACGGCGTCAAGTTCGTCATCGGCCACCTGTGCTCCAGCTCCACCCAGCCAGCGTCCGACATCTACGAAGACGAAGGCGTGATCATGATCACCCCGGCCGCCACCAGCCCGGAAATCACCGCCCGTGGTTACAAGCTGATCTTCCGCACCATCGGCCTGGACAGCGCCCAAGGCCCTGCGGCCGGCAACTACATCGCCGACCACGTCAAGCCGAAGGTCGTTGCAGTGCTGCACGACAAGCAGCAGTACGGTGAAGGCATCGCCACCGCCGTCAAGCAGACCCTGGAAGGCAAAGGCACCAAGGTTGCCGTCTTCGAAGGCCTGAACGCCGGTGACAAGGACTTCTCCTCGATCATCCAGAAGCTCAAGCAGAACAACGTCGACTTCGTCTACTACGGCGGCTACCACCCAGAGCTGGGCCTGATCCTGCGCCAGGCTCAGGAAAAAGGCCTGAAAGCCAAGTTCATGGGGCCAGAAGGCGTAGGCAACGACTCGATCTCGCAGATCGCCCAGAACGCCTCCGAAGGCCTGCTGGTCACCCTGCCGAAGTCGTTCGACGCCGACCCTGAGAACAAGGCCATCGTCGATGCCATCAAGGCTGACGGCAAGGACCCGAGCGGTCCGTTCGTGTTCCCGGCCTACTCCGCCGTGGAGCTGATCGCCAAAGGCATCGAGGCTGCCAAGTCCGAAGACACCGACAAGGTGGCAGCCGCCATCCACGCCGGCTCGTTCAAGACCCCGACCGGCACGCTGTCGTACGACGAAAAAGGCGACCTCAAAGACTTCAAGTTCGTGGTCTACGAATGGCACTTCGGCAAGCCGAAGACCGAAGTCTCCCCTCAGTAACTGCGTGACTGAATAGCTGACCGTAAAAGCCCACTGTGCGAGCAGTGGGCTTTGTTTTACGAGGTTCATGGACCTGACTCCCGCGATCCGGGGGCCGGTTCACCTGAAAATCTTAAAACCGTCACTCGCGGTTTCCTGGCCTACCCCCGCCAGCGAAATGCAAATCAGGTTTTTAGGAGCGCTGTAATGCCTGAGATCTACCATTTCTTCCAACAACTGGTTAATGGATTGACCATCGGCAGCACCTATGCCTTGATCGCCATCGGTTACACGATGGTGTACGGCATCATTGGCATGATCAACTTCGCCCATGGCGAGGTGTACATGATCGGTTCCTATGTGGCCTTCATCGCCCTCGCAGGGCTGGCCATGATGGGTATCCATTCGCTGCCGATCCTGATGACCGTTGCCTTCGTCGCGACGATCTTCGTCACCAGCGCCTATGGCTACAGCATCGAACGGGTTGCCTACCGCCCCCTGCGCAACAGCAACCGTCTGATCCCGCTGATTTCCGCCATCGGCATGTCGATTTTCCTGCAGAACACCGTGCTGCTGTCGCAGGATTCCAAGGACAAATCCATCCCTAACCTGATCCCCGGGAGCTTCTCCTTCGGGCCAGGCGGTGCTGAAGAAGTCCTGATCAGCTACATGCAGATCCTGGTGTTCGTGGTCACCCTGGTGGCCATGACCCTGCTGACCCTGTTCATCTCCCGCTCTCGCCTGGGGCGCGCCTGCCGCGCCTGCGCCGAGGACATCAAGATGGCCAACCTGCTGGGCATCAACACCAACAACATCATCGCCCTGACCTTCGTCATCGGTGCCGCGCTGGCGGCGGTGGCGGCTGTGCTGCTGAGCATGCAGTACGGCGTGATCAACCCCAACGCCGGTTTCCTGGTGGGCCTGAAGGCCTTCACGGCGGCGGTACTGGGTGGCATCGGCAGCATTCCGGGCGCGATGCTCGGTGGCCTGGTGCTGGGCGTGGCCGAAGCCTTTGGCGCTGACATCTTCGGCGACCAGTACAAGGACGTGGTGGCATTCGGCCTGTTGGTTCTTGTCCTGCTGTTCCGGCCGACCGGCATCCTCGGCCGCCCGGAGGTTGAAAAAGTATGAACAGAAATCTCAAACAGGCGTTCTTCAGCGCCTTGCTGGTGTGGGCCGTGGCCTTCCCGGTGCTGGGCCTGAAACTGAGCATCGATGGCATCAGCCTGGTGGTGCACAGCCAGGGCTCGTTCACCATCGGCATCATCGCCGCCTGCTCGGTGCTGATGTTCCTGCGCGTGCTGTTCGACAGGCAGTGGAGCTCGGTGATGGGCCGCCGCTCGGATCGCAAGCTGATCTCGCCCGCGGTAAGCAATTACCTGACCCTGCCCAAGACACAACGCTGGATCATCATCGGGCTGATCGTGGTGGCGCTGGTCTGGCCGTTCTTCGGCTCGCGCGGCGCCGTCGACATCGCCACGCTGATCCTGATCTACGTGTTGCTGGGCCTGGGCCTGAACATCGTGGTCGGCCTGGCGGGCCTGCTGGACCTGGGTTACGTCGGCTTCTACGCTGTCGGCGCCTACAGCTATGCGATGCTGTCGCACTACCTGGGCTGGAGCTTCTGGGTATGCTTGCCGATCGCCGGCCTGATGGCCGCCACCTTCGGCTTCCTGCTCGGCTTCCCGGTGCTGCGCCTGCGCGGTGACTACCTGGCGATCGTGACCCTGGGCTTCGGCGAGATCATCCGCCTGTTCCTGCGAAACCTGACCGACTGGACCGGCGGCCCCAACGGCATCAGCAACATCCCCAAACCGGAGCTCTTCGGCCTCACCTTCGAGCGGCGTGCTGCCGAGGGGATGCAGACCTTCCACGAGTACTTCGGGTTGCCGTACAACTCGATCAACAAGGTCATCTTCCTCTACCTGGTGGCACTGTTGCTGGCACTGCTGGCGCTGTTCGTCATCAATCGCCTGCTGCGCATGCCCATCGGGCGCGCCTGGGAGGCGCTGCGTGAAGATGAGATCGCCTGCCGCGCGCTGGGCCTGAACCCGACCGTGATCAAGCTCTCGGCATTCACCCTGGGCGCCTGCTTCGCCGGTTTCGCCGGCAGCTTCTTCGCCGCCCGTCAAGGGTTGGTGACACCCGAGTCGTTCACCTTCATCGAGTCGGCGATCATCCTCGCCATCGTCGTGCTTGGCGGCATGGGCTCACAACTGGGCGTGATCCTCGCGGCCATCGTGATGATCCTGCTACCTGAGCTGATGCGTGAGTTCAGCGAATACCGGATGTTGATGTTCGGTGCGCTGATGGTGTTGATGATGATCTGGCGTCCGCAAGGCTTGCTGCCTATGCAACGTCCACACATGGAGCTGCGTCGATGAGCCGCGAAATTCTGCAAGTCAGCGGCCTGAGCATGCGCTTCGGCGGCTTGTTGGCGGTCAACGGCGTGGCCCTGACCGTCAAGGAAAAACAGGTAGTGGCGCTGATCGGCCCGAACGGCGCCGGCAAGACCACCGTGTTCAACTGCCTCACCGGCTTCTACAAGCCCAGCGGCGGCACCATCCTGCTCGACGGCCAGCCGATCCAAGGCCTGGCCGGCCACCAGATCGCCCGCAAGGGCGTGGTGCGGACCTTCCAGAACGTGCGCCTGTTCAAAGAGATGACCGCGCTGGAAAACCTGCTGATCGCCCAGCACCGCCACCTCAACACCAACTTCTTCGCCGGCCTGTTCAAGACCCCAAGCTTCCGCCGCAGCGAGAAAGAGGCCTTGGAGCGCGCGCAGTACTGGCTGGAGAAGGTCAACCTGACCGAGTTCGCCAACCGTACCGCCGGCACCCTCGCCTACGGCCAGCAACGCCGCCTGGAAATCGCCCGCTGCATGATGACCCAGCCGCGGATCATCATGCTGGACGAGCCGGCAGCGGGCCTGAACCCCAAGGAAACCGAGGACCTCAAGGCGTTGATCGCCTATCTGCGTGAGTCGCACAACGTCACCGTGCTGCTGATCGAACACGACATGAAGCTGGTGATGAGCATTTCCGACCATATCGTCGTCATCAACCAGGGCACGCCCCTGGCAAACGGCACACCGGAGGAAATTCGCGACAACCCTGACGTGATCAAAGCCTACCTGGGGGAAGCGTAAATGCTGAAGTTCGAGAACGTCTCCACCTTCTACGGCAAGATCCAGGCGTTGCACAGCGTCAACGTCGAGATCAATCAGGGTGAGATCGTCACCCTGATTGGTGCCAACGGTGCGGGCAAGTCAACCTTGCTGATGACCCTGTGCGGCTCGCCGCAGGCGCACAGCGGCAGCATCAAGTACCTGGGTGAAGAGCTGGTCGGCCAGCCTTCTTCGCACATCATGCGCAAGAGCATCGCCGTGGTCCCCGAGGGCCGCCGTGTGTTCGCCCGCCTGACCGTCGAGGAAAACCTCGCCATGGGCGGCTTCTTCACCGACAAAGGCGACTATCAGGAGCAACTGGACAAAGTCCTGCAACTGTTCCCGAGGCTGAAAGAGCGTTATCTCCAGCGCGGCGGCACCATGTCCGGCGGCGAGCAGCAGATGCTGGCCATCGGCAGGGCGCTGATGAGCAAGCCCAAGCTGCTGCTGCTCGACGAGCCCTCGTTGGGCCTGGCGCCTATCATCATCCAGCAGATCTTCGACATCATCGAACAGTTGCGCCGCGATGGCGTGACGGTGTTCCTGGTGGAACAGAACGCCAACCAGGCGTTGAAAGTCGCAGATCGGGCCTATGTGCTGGAGAATGGCCGGGTTGTAATGCAAGGCACGGGGGAGGCGCTGCTGACCGACCCGAAAGTGCGTGACGCCTACCTGGGCGGTTGACTGGCAAAGGGCCTCGGGTTCAGGCCAGTCAGTTAGCTTTATGAGGGCTGCTACGCAGCCCATCGCCGGCAAGCCAGCGCCTACAGGGTCAGCGCTGTTCCTGTAGCAGCCGGCTTGCCGGCGATGGGCCGCAAAGCGGCCCCAAATTGCTTTCTCTTGTGATCAGCGCCTGGCATGGGTACCGTGGCCTGCACTTCAGCAAGCATCCCGGAGCCCCGTCCCATGCGCCTCACCCCTTCCCTGCTACTCACCGCCCTGCTGCCCCTGTTCGCCGGCTGCCAGATGCTGGCCGCCCCACCAAGCGATCCGAACATCGGCACTGTGCGCATGCAGGGCGAATTGAGCGCCGGGGGCGGCCAGTTGCTGTTCAAGCCCTGCAATGAACCCCGTCGCTTCGTGATCAAGGATGTGGCCGGCACCGGCATTTTGCAGGAAGCCGCCAACCTGGCAGACGACGCCGGTGACAAACTGTTCGCCGATGTGCGCGGGCGCCTCACCGGCAGCAAGCAGGCCAACAGCGACGGCCAGCTCGAGGTGCGCCGCCTGTACCGCCTGGACCCGTCCACCCGCGCCTGCGAAGATCCCAACTTCAAGCAGCTGACCCTGCGCGCCAGCGGCCATGAGCCTGAGTGGGACATCAAGGCCAGTGGCAAAGGCATGGTGCTCAACCGCATTGGCAAGGAGCCATTGCCGCTGCCCTTCCTGGAAGAGGAAGTGCCCGGCGGCGGCCTGACCCTGAGCAGCGAAGCCAACGGCCAGCAGGTGGAACTGTGGGTCGCCCCGCAGCGTTGCGTCGATACTGCCACCGGTGCCGTGCACCACCTGCGCGCCGAGCTGCGCATCGATGGCCAGACCCTGCAGGGCTGCGGCTACTACGGCGGTGCACGCGACAACTGATCGCCGGGCACTTTTATCCTGCCAGTCAGGGCGGCGAACAGCTTATACTTGGCGGTTTGTGTAAAGCCGCCGGCCGCCCATGGCCGGGATACTGGACCCTGCCATGCTACGAATCACCGAACTGAAGCTGCCCCTGGACCATCCCGACGAAGCGCTGCGCGAAGCCATTGTCCAGCGCCTGGGCATCCGCGATGAGCAACTGCTCAGCTTCAACCTGTTCAAGCGCAGCTACGATGCGCGCAAGAAGAACAGCGAATTGCTGTTCATCTACACCATCGACCTTGAAGCCAGCAACGAAGCGGAGCTACTAGCCAAGTTCGCTGACGATCGCAACATCAGCGTCGCGCCGGATGTCACCTACAAGTACGTTGGCCACGCCCCTGCCGACCTGCAGGAGCGTCCGGTCGTGGTCGGCTTCGGCCCGTGCGGTATCTTCGCCGGCCTGCTGCTGGCCCAGATGGGCTTCAAGCCGATCATCCTCGAGCGTGGCAAGGAAGTGCGCCAGCGCACCAAGGACACCTGGGGCCTGTGGCGCAAGAGCGTGCTCAACCCCGAGTCCAACGTGCAGTTCGGCGAAGGCGGTGCCGGGACCTTCTCCGACGGCAAGCTGTACAGCCAGATCAAGGACCCGCTTCACCATGGCCGCAAGGTACTGGAAGAGTTCGTCAAGGCCGGTGCGCCGGACGAGATCCTCTACATCAACAAGCCGCACATCGGTACCTTCCGCCTGACCGGCATGGTCGAGCAGATGCGCCAGGACATCATCGCCCTGGGCGGTGAAGTGCGCTTCCAGGAAAAAGTCACCGACCTGCTGATCGACGATGGCCAACTGAGCGGCGTGGTGCTGGAAAGCGGCGAGCTGTTGCAGTCGCGCCACGTGGTGCTTGCCTTGGGCCACAGCGCCCGTGACACCTTCCGCATGCTGCACGGCAAAGGCGTGTTCATGGAAGCCAAGCCCTTCTCGGTGGGCTTCCGTATCGAGCACCCGCAAACGCTGATCGACAAGGCGCGCCTTGGCAAATATGCCGGTCACCCGAAACTGGGTGCCGCTGACTACAAGCTGGTGTACCACGCCAAGAACGGCCGCTCTGTATACAGCTTCTGCATGTGCCCCGGCGGTACCGTGGTCGCTGCCACCAGCGAACCAGGCCGCGTCGTCACCAATGGCATGAGCCAGTATTCGCGTAACGAGCGCAACGCCAACTCCGGCATCGTGGTCGGTATCGACCCTGAGCGCGATTACCCGGGCGGCCCGCTGGCGGGTATCGAGCTGCAGGAGCGCCTGGAGGCGCACGCTTATGTAATGGGCGGTAGCAACTATCAGGCACCGGCACAGTTGGTGGGTGACTTCGTTGCAGGCAAACCCTCCACCGCGCTGGGTAGCGTCGAGCCGTCTTACAAGCCGGGCGTGACCTTGGGTGACCTGGCGCCGAGTTTGCCGGATTTCGCCATCGAGGCCATCCGCGAGGCGCTGCCAGCCTTCGATCGACAGATCAAAGGCTACAACCTGCATGATGCAGTGCTGACTGGCATCGAGACACGCACCTCCTCGCCGCTGCGCATCACCCGCGGCGAGGATTACCAGAGCCTGAACGTGAAGGGGTTGTTCCCTGCAGGTGAAGGTGCCGGGTACGCCGGGGGCATTCTTTCGGCGGGTGTTGATGGCATTCGCATTGCCGAAGCCGTGGCGCGGGATATGCTTGGGCTGTAAGCCGGCGACAGGGCCAGGGCAGGCAAATAAAAAACCCCGAGCGGGCCTGGCCAGTTCGGGGTTTTGTTTGCGCGCGGTCAGTGCGTAACGCGGCTGGTACCGTCGACAGTCATGATGCGCACACGCTCACCGACGCGGAAGATTTCGTTCTCCTGCACGGCCTGAACGTAGGCGCGCATGCTGCCATCGTCCTCACGCACGGTGATTTCGACACCTTGGGTGCGGGTGATGCCTTCCTCGGCAGCAGAACCCGCCAGGCCACCGGCCACGGCACCGATTACCGCTGCAACGATACTGCCACGGCCACCACCAATGGCACTGCCGGCAACACCACCGACAATCGCGCCTGCACCGCCGCCGATAGGGGTTTTGGTGCCTTCGATCTTGACCGGACGCAGGGACTCGATAGTACCCATGCGCACGGTCTGCACGCGACGGGCCTCATCACGGGAGTAACTGTCGCCGGTCAGGCTCGAAGCACAGCCGCCCAACAACAACGACATGGTGGTAAAAGTCGCCACCAGCAAAGCGGATTTACGCATGGGTAAAGTCTCCATAAGTCAGGTGTCCATTAGACGCTGCACCTCGACGGCTGTCACGGTAGCAAAGCCATAAAATTATTTCCGTTCAGCTACGGTACAGTCTCCGAGCCGGGCCTGGAAATCTAGACAGAGGATAGTCAGGGTTTACTGCATTGAAGTGGTGACAGTATGCATGGGGCTACCGCGCAGCCCCATGAACGTCACGGAGCCAGGCGCTCGCGCTGCCACTGGCCATCGACCCACCGATAGTTCAGCCGGTCGTGCAGCCGGCTCGCCCGCCCTTGCCAGAACTCGATGCGCTCGGGCAGCAGGCGGTAGCCTCCCCAATGCTCGGGGCAGTGGGGCTGGGTGTCGGAGAACCGGGCCTCAGTGGCCTTCACCAGCCCTTCGAGCGCCTCGCGGCTGGCAATCACCCGGCTTTGCGGTGACGCCCAGGCCCCAAGGCGGCTACCCAGCGGGCGGACCTGGTAATAGTCATCCGACTCTTGGGGCGTAACCTTTTCCACACGCCCCTCAATGCGCACCTGACGTTCCAGCGCCGGCCAGAAGAAGGTCATGGCAGCGTAGGGGTTGGCCTGGAGTTGCTGGCCCTTGGCGCTGTCGTAGTTGGTGAAGAAGGTGAACCCTCGGTCGTCGAGCCCCTTGAGCAGCAAAACGCGGCAATGGGGACGGCCATCACCGTCGACCGTGGCGAGGGTCATGGCATTGGCCTCCACCGGTGCCTGCTCGGTCTTTACCGCATCGGCGAACCACTGATGGAACAGAGCGAACGGCTCGCCCGGCGCCTGGGCTTCTGCCAGGCCATCACGGGTGTAGTCGCGGCGCATATCGGCCAGGGATTGGGTCATGGCTGCGTTTCCTTGACGATCAGTTGGTCTTCGCAGGGCTGTTGGCGGCTACTTTTTTCTCGGCGGTAGCTTTCTTGGCAGCGGGCTTGGCCGGCGCGGCTTTCTTTTTGGCGGTGGTTTTAGCAGGTGCCTTGGCTTTGGCTGCAGGCTTTTTGGCAGCAGGTTTGGCCGCTGCCTTGGCGGCTGGTTTGGTAACAGCTGCCTTGGTAGCGGGTGCCTTAGCGTCCTGGACAGCGACCATCGAGGCCGGTGCCGGCGCTGGCCGCTGATATTTGGCCATCAGGGCAAGCATGGTGTTCTGCGGGGTCAACAGCATCTCCACGCGGCGGTTAAGGGACCGGCCTTCGACGCTGTCGTTGGCCGCGCGCGGCATTTCAGAGCCCATGCCCTTGAGCGAAAGACGGTCACGCTTCAAGCCGCTCAAACGGAAGATCGCCGACACGGAAGCGGCGCGCTCCAGGCTGAGCTTCTGGTTGGTAGCAGCAGCGCCGCTGGTGTCGGCGTGGCCCAGCACCAGCACGGCAGTCTTGGGGTCGCCTTCGACGGCTTTGGCCACACGGGTAATCGGGCCCAGGCTCATAGGCAACAGCATGTTCGGACGGTCCGGGTTGTAGGAGCTGTCAGCCGGGATGGTCACAACCAACACATTCTCACGGCGCTCCAGCTCCAGTTTGCTGTCCTTGATCGCTTCACGCAGTTTTGGCTCGTACTGATCGAGCCAGGCCTGGGTGGCCTTTTCGTCGATTTTTGGTACAACCGGGCCCTTGGCCTGCTTGTCGTCACCGCCAAAGGGCCACCACCAGCGGCTGGCGCTCTCGGACTTGGCATCGGCCTTGGCGACTTTTTCGGTGACGGCCTGCTTCACTTCCTGCTCGGCGACCTCGTCCGTACCGAATGGCCACCAGCTGCTGAGGCCGCCCTTCGCGGCATCCTGGGAATGGCTGGCGCAGCCGGTCATAGCGGTCAGGCACAGGGCGAGAGCTAAGGTTTTATGTGAAGACATCAGCGATACACCATGAAATAGAAAGAAATTTTGCCCACACACTTGAGGCGTTGGCATTGAGGATAGTCAAAGGGGTTGCGCAATACCCGCGTTACCCGATCAAAGGCAAGTGCCAAGGACACGCACCAGTTGCTGGGCTCTTGGGTCCATGAGCACGTAAGGGCCAAGGGTATTGACCACGAAACCGAAGGCAACGTCGTGCTCGGGGTCGGCAAAACCGACCGAACCACCTGCGCCGGGATGCCCAAAGGCCCGCGCCCCCAGGCCGAAGGTGGCGTTGGCCACTGTAGGCTGGTCCAGCATGCAGCCAAGGCCGAAACGGGTCTGGGTCAGCAGGGTACGATCCTCGCCGATGCTGTGTTCACGCGTCAGTTCATCGAGCAATTCAGACTCGAGCAGGCTGCCGTCGAGCAGGCCGGCATAGAAACCCGCCAGGCTACGGGCATTGCCGTGACCGTTGGCCGCCGGTTGCTGCATGCGGCGCCACTCAGGCTTGTTGGTGCTGGTGAGGATGGCCGGCGGGTTGGTGAACGCACGGGTAGACAACGCCTCGGGCTCACGCATGGTCACCTGCAGCAAGCGCTGGGCGGCAGCATCGCCGGCGTTGCCCTTGCCGCGTGCGATATGGGCCACGCGATCGAATTCTTCGTCCGCCAGGCCTACATGGAAGTCCAGCCCCAGCGGCCGCGCGGTACGCGCCACGATCGACTCCCCTGGGCCACGGCCATCGGCGCGGCGGATCAGCTCGCCGATCAGCCAGCCGTAGGTGATGGCGGCATAGCCGTGCGCGGTACCCGGCGCCCACCAAGGTGTTTCGGCGGCTAGCGCATCGACCATGGTTTGCCAGTCATACAGGGCCTCTGCTGGCAGCAGCTCGCGGATGGCGGGCAAACCCGCCCTGTGGCTGAGCAGCTGGCGCAGGGTGACGCTCTCTTTGCCTGCCTGGGCAAACTCGGGCCAGTAGCGCGCCACCGGAGCATCCAGCGCCAGCTTGCCCTCACCGACCAGTTGCAGTGCGGTGACGGCAGTGAAGGTCTTGGTGCAGGAGAACAGATTGGCGATGGTATCGCTGTGCCAGGCCTGCTGGCCATCTTTGTCGGCGCTGCCCGCCCAAAGGTCGATTACAGTCTCGCCACCGACTTGAATGCACAGCGCCGCGCCGCGCTCCTGGGGATCATCGAACAATGCCGCAAACGCTTCGCGCACTGCCTCGAACTTCAGCTCATAGTGACCCTGGATCTGCACCCGCCTGTTCTCCGTTCGACCTTGCTGAAAAAGGGAGGCATTGTTTCAGTAGTTGGCGGTTTTGCCTACTGGGCAAGGCTGGATGATCACGCAGAAAAGCACCCTTTTCAGGGCGCCTCGTCGGTTGGCGCGCCCGTGGTAGAGCCCCCTTCGTGCAACAGGCTGCTCAACTGACCAACGGCCTGCCGGTTACTCTTGCGCACCGCCTCGACAAAACCCGGATATGGCATATCGGTGATCGCCACCAGCCCGAGGTGCCCGTTTTCGCCATCGAGCAAACGCCCGCTGGCAGGCTGGTCGAGGTACTGGAACCAGTGAGCGCCGACAATCATCGGCTGCGCCAGTGCCGCCTTGAGGAAGTTGCCGTAGGCCGGGCCCCGATCCTCTTCACGCGCCACTTCCACCGGCCCCGGCCAGAAAGGCCCACGGTCACGGGAACCGAACTGGAATTCGGACACCAGCACCGGCTTGTCCAGCTCCGCCAGCTGGGCGAAGTCGTAGCCGTCATCGGGTTTGAGGGTATAGAAGTTGAAGCTCAGCACATCGCAGAACTCGGCGCAGGCCTTGACCGCTTCGGGTGTGCTGACGGCAAAGCGCCCGCCCAGCAGAAGATGGTTGGGCGCATGCCAGTTCAGCGAATCGGCGATGGTCTTGAAATAGGTTTCGGCGAACACCTGCTGGAAGTGCTGGTAATCGCGTTCGATCTCAGGGTGCTCGGGGTTGGGCAGCGGCGCCTCGAAGCCTGGGTCTTCCATCAATTCCCAGGCTTGCAGGTCGATGCCCCAGGCCTTGGACAGCCCCTGCTGGTTACGGTACTTGTCGCGCAGTTGCTTGAGGAAGGCACGCTTGGCCGGTACATCGGTTGTCAGACGCAGGGTGCCATAGGCAAGGCCGTAACGGGCCTTGGGGTCATTACCAGGCGCAGCCCAGGCCAGCTCGTTATCGGCAAAGTACCCAATCAGCCAGGGATCATCCCGGTGGTCACGCGCGGCGATGGCCACGGCTCGCTCGGTGGCCATGGCGAAACGCGGATCGAACGGGTCGGGCATGCGCCCCCACCAGTCCATGCCTGTGCTGATGCTGGCATAGTCACCGACGATCGACAGCGGCAGGGTATAGGGCATGCGTTTGGCCTGGCCGAGTTCGGGGTCGCTCCAGTTGCCCAGGGTGTTGAAGCCCCAGGCCTGCAACCGGTCGAGCGTATGCGCCTGCCAACGAGCGCTATCCAGCGCAAGGGGCGGGCAGGGCGCGGCAGGTTGCCCCTCCTCCCCTGCCGGGCAAGGTTTGCCATGGGCGCGCTGGATGTTGGCTGCATAGAAGTCGAACCAACGCCCCTTCTTGAAGTTGCGCCCCTGCGACGATGCATTGCCATCATCGTTGTTGCCCTCGCCATAAAAGGCGGCAAGCGCGTCACCTTCGCCCGGCAGCACGCCGAACATCCCTTCGCGGCCCGCGACATAGGTACGCCCGCCATCGGCAGCCACGGCATTGACGCCCAACGAGTAGAACGGATGGCCCTCGGGGGTCACCAGGTGCCAGCGGCCGTCACGCTTTTCCGTACGGAAGAAACCCTTGGCGTCGAACGCCGGCCCGGCAAGCAGGCCGCCGTAGCTGTCCAGCTGTTGCTTGTGATGCTCGGCCAGCCAGGCCTTGAGCTGTTGCTGCTCGCGGTTGTCAGCAGCTTTCAGTTGTTCATCGTTGACCACCTTTTCGGGCCAGCGGCCGCGCGTGGACTGGCCATAAGCATCGATCAGTGCGTGGTAGGCCGCCCGGTAGGCAAGGTCGTCGTCCTGAATACCGACCTTCTCGATCAGCAGGTTCTGCGCAACCTTGGGGCCGGGGATGCTCAGGCTGACAGATACCACCTGCTTGAGATCGACCTCACCGGCGCTGCTGGTCAGCAGCAACCGTTGCCCTTCATGGGTCCAGGGCATCGGTGGGCCGGCGCGCATGCCCTGGCTCAGGGGGGAACTGGCCTTGAGCGGCACCATGACCGTCTGCGCGGGCCCTGCAGGCAGGTCGATACGGCTGGTCAGGGTACGGCCATCGCTGCCCAGCACCGTGACATCGACGGTCAGTGCCCAGTCCATGGCACTTTGCAGGCGCAAGGTCAGAAACTGCCCGGCCGACCAATCCCATGCGCCACTGTGAGGGCTCAGCCGCAGGGTCGGCCGTTCGACCGGGTTGAACACCACCCGCCGCAACACCTCGCCTTCTGCGGTCTGTTCTGCGTTGTACTGCGGCATCCCGGCCCCTTCAGTGGCCACATTGACGACCGAAGCCGGGCGCACGAAGCTGAACAGCGTCTGCTGCCCGGCCATCGCAGAGGCGCTGAACAACAGGGTGAGAACAGCAGGCAAGGTGCGGCGGATCATAGGGCTCAGGCTCTCCTTCCAGGCCCTCATGGGCCCGCGACAGAGTGGTGGACAACGGGCCGGCACATCATGCTCCGGCCTTCAGGAAATCTCCCGCCGGAAGGGCGGCAGCGCATTGAGAATAGCCTTGCCGTAGCGTTGGGTGACCAGACGCCGGTCAAGCAAGGTAATGACGCCCCGGTCCTGCTCGGTACGCAGCAGGCGACCGCAGGCCTGAATCAGCTTCAACGATGCATCGGGTACGGCAATTTCCATGAAGGGGTTGCCACCGCGGGCCTCGATCCACTCGGCCAGTGCCGCCTCGACCGGATCGTCAGGCACGGCGAAGGGGATCTTGGCGATCACCACATGCTCGCAGTAGGCACCGGGCAGGTCGACGCCCTCGGCGAAGCTGGCCAGACCGAACAGCACACTGTGCTGGCCATCATCGACCCGCGCCTTGTGCTTGTTCAGGGTTTCCTGCTTGGACAGGTTGCCCTGAATCAGCACCAGCTTGCGCCAGTCGCGGTCCAGGCCGTCGAAGACTTCCTGCATCTGTTTGCGCGAGGAGAACAGTACCAGCGCACCGCGGGCGTCCTCGACGATGTTCGGCAGCTCGCGGATGATCGCAGCGGTATGCGCCGCAGCATCGCGCGGGTCGGCCTTGAGGTCGGGCACCCGCAGCAGGCCGGCATCGCCATGCACGAACGGGCTGGGCACCACGCAGGTCATCGCATCGCGCGGCAGGCCCGAGCGCATGCGGAAACGGTCGAACTTGCCCAGCGCGGTCAGCGTCGCCGAGGTTACCAGCGCGCCATGGGCCACGCTCCACAGGCTGCGCCGCAGCATTTCGGCTGCCAGAATGGGGCTGGCGTTGACCTCGATGTCGAACAGCGCGCCGCTTTCGGCCAGGGTCAACCAGCGGGCCATGGGCGGGCTGTCTTGCGGGTCCTCGGCAGTGAAGGCGGTCCACAGCTCCCAGTTGCCTTGGGCGCGGGTGACCAGGCTGCCGAACAAGGGGTACCACTCTTCGGCCTGATGGCTGGCGATACCGATGTTGACCTCGCCGTCCATGCCTTCCTTGAGCAGGTCGGCCAGGCGAGTGAACAGGTCGTTGAGGCGGGCGAAGCCCTTTTTCAGCTCGATGCCGACGTCGCGGATCTGCTCGGGTACCACGCCGCCTTCAAATCGATAGCGCGGGCGCTCACGCCCCTCCACGTCCTCGCTGGGACGGAAGTCGGCGACTTGCTCGCACAAGGTGAACATGAACTGTTGCTGGGTGCGGATTTCCCGCGCCAGCTCCGGCACCTGCTCGATCAGCTTGCCCAGATCGCCCGGCAACGGGTGCTGGGCCAACAGCTTGGTCAGGTTCTTGGCGGTCTGCTCCAGCCAGTCGGCAGTGGAGCGCAAACGGGAAAAGTGCGCGAAGTGGCCGATGGCCTTGTCGGGCAGGTGGTGGCCTTCGTCGAACACATACATCGTGTCACGCGGGTCAGGCAGCACCGCGCCGCCACCCAGGGCCAGGTCGGCCAGGACCATGTCGTGGTTGGTGACGATCACATCGACCTTGCCCATGCCTTCGCGGGCCTTGTAGAACACGCACTGCTGGAAGTTCGGGCAGTGGCGGCCGGTACATTGGCTGTGGTCGGTGGTCAGCCGCGCCCAGTCCTGGTCTTCCAGGGCCTCGGGCCAGCTGTCACGGTCGCCGTCCCAGCGATTGCCGGCGAGCTTCTCGATCATGCTGTTGAACAGCTTCTGGCTGCGCTCGTCGACCTCGATGTGAAAGCCCTCTTCCTCGAACAGCTGGGCAGTGGCCGATTGCGCATGGCCCTCCTGCAGCAGGACGTCGAGCTTGGACAGGCACAGGTAGCGGCCGCGCCCCTTGGCCAGGGCGAAGCTGAAGTTCAGGCCGCTGCTGCGCATGAGGTCGGGCAGGTCCTTGAAGACGATCTGCTCCTGCAGGGCCACGGTCGCGGTGGCGATCACCAGGCGCTTGCCAGCCGCCTTGGCAGCCGGGATTGCGGCCAGGCTGTAGGCAACCGTCTTGCCGGTACCGGTCCCTGCCTCGACCGCGACCACGGCAGGCTCGCCCGCACGGCGGCCTTCGTCGTCGCAGGCGATGTCGCCGAGTACCTTGGCCACTTCGGCGATCATCAGGCGCTGGCCATAACGCGGCTTGAGGCTCTTGGCTTCGAGAAAACGCGAGTAGGCGCCCTGGATGGTGGCTTTGAGTTCGTTGCTGATCATGGTCTGCAGGCGCCCGAAGGGCTGGATATATTTTCAGTGTTTCGCATGGGGCGGCTATCATACCCCGCTATTGCCCATTGTGCCGCATGGAGATCCGGATGCTTGCCTTTGCCCTCCCCTACACACTGCATGTCCTGGCCGCCCTTGTGTGGGTCGGCGGCATGTTCTTCGCCTGGCTGGTGCTGCGCCCGGCAACGGTTGCAGCCCTTGAGGGGCCAGCCCGGCTTCGGCTCTGGGTGGAAGTTTTCCGACGTTTCTTCAGATGGGTCTGGCTGGCGGTAGCCATTCTGGCGATAAGTGGTATCGGCATGTTGCACATGCGCTTCAACGGTTTCGAGACAGCCCCCCGGTATGTACAGGTGATGATGGGGGGCGGGATCGCCATGTTCGCGCTGTTCATGCGTATCCAGGCGCTGTTGCTGCCTGAGCTGAAGGCTGCCGTGCAGGCCGAAGACTGGGCCGCAGGTGCTGCGGCGCTGGGCCGGATCCGGCGCATGGTAGGGGCCAACCTCCTGCTGGGGCTGGCGGTGGTGGCGGTGGCCAGTTCGCGGTTACCGACATAGCGAGGCGGCGCCGTGTCAGCCACGGCGCGTCAGCTCTGCCTGCCGCGGTATGGACATCACGTGGAAAATGCCCGTCAGCAGTATCTGCAAACGATCGAACCAGCGGTGGCTGCGCCCACGCAAGCTGCCGTTGAAGAACAGCACTTCCAGAACGTGCAGCCCCAGCAAGGCGATACCCGCAGCATTGATCAACAGATTGAACGGCAGCGGCTGTGGCAGCATCTGGTTGAACAGCACCACGCCCCAGAAAGCGATGGTCAGGGTTTTACCCACGCCCAGAATGAATTTCATCTGCCGCTCCCATCGCTGCTCAGTTCAGGTGCAGGTCCACCCGCCGGTTTTGCGCACGGCCTTGTTCGGTGTCGTTTTCTGCCACCGGCTCGCTAGCCCCGCGCCCTTCGCTCGTTACCTTCTGCGGTGCCAGGCCCTGGCTGATCAAATACTGTGCGACGCTGGCCGCGCGCCGCTCGGAGAGTGCCTGGTTGTAACTGTCAGACCCGACATTGTCGGTATGGCCAACCACCTTGATCCGCGATACACCCAACTCGCTGAGCCTGGGCAACAGGCTTTGCAGCCGTTGCTGGCTGCCCACCGTCAAGTCGGCAGAGTCGAATGCGAACATCACCTGGCCCTGATCGTCGAGGGAGATCACCTCTGGCTGGGGCTCAGGCGCAGGTTGGCTGGGCGGATACTGCGGCAGCGGGCAGCCCATGTGGTCGACCGCCGTGCCGGCAGGCGTGTCAGGGCAACGGTCACGGCGATCGAAGACGCCATCCTCATCTTCGTCCCCATCCTGGGCGTAACAGATCAGGCCGCCGGCGATCGCACCCAGGGCGCCAGCGCCTGCAGCCCAGCTCGAGCTTTCGATAGCGCCCAGGCCACCGCCGGCCAGCCCACCGAGCAGGCTGCAGATGGGCCAGGTCCGTTGATTGAGGGGCGCACTGCCGTCACTGTGGGTGGCGCAGCCTGCCAGCAGACTGGAAACCACCAGCAACGGCAGCGCCGCCTTTGACATGACACTCATGATGAATGCTCCTGTGTCGTTGGCCGCAACCGGCCTACAGGAGTAAAGACGCGCCCGCGCCACTTCTCAAGGCGCGGGCGCACGCCGTCAGCGCTCGATCTTGATCTCGGTGCGACGGTTCATCGAACGCCCATCGGCTGTGGCGTTGTCCGCTACAGGCTGGGTTTCGCCGGCACCGACCACCGACACGAAGCTGGCGCGTGGTACACCGCTCTCGACCAGGTAATCGGTCACCGAGTGGGCACGGCGCTCGGACAGGTTCTGGTTGTAACTGTCGGAGCCCACGCTGTCGGTGTGGCCGGTGACGCTCAGACGAGCGCTCGGCGCTTCCTGCTTCAGGCGTGTGGAAATGGTGTTCAGGCGTTCCTTGTCGGCTGG
Organism: Pseudomonas sp. TR47; assembly: GCF_044143025.1. Lineage (NCBI taxonomy): Bacteria > Pseudomonadati > Pseudomonadota > Gammaproteobacteria > Pseudomonadales > Pseudomonadaceae > Pseudomonas > Pseudomonas sp. TR47. The sequence goes on from NZ_JBHFCS010000018.1 coordinate 33,916, forward strand.
GGTCAGGCGCGCAGAGTCGAACTCGAAGTGTACGTCACGGATGACGATGACTTCCTCCTTCTGTACCACGACTTCCTCGACCACAGGCGCCGGCTCGGGCGGACAGCCATTGGCATCGACCTGCACACCACGCGGAGTACCTGGGCACTTGTCACGGCTGTCCGGCACACCATCGCCATCCTCGTCACCATCGCCGTTGGCCCAGCAGTAGCCAGCTGCCAGGCCACCGCCCAGCAACGCACCCCAGCCAGCCCAGCTGGAGCTTTCGATGGCGCCCAGGGCAGCGCCGCCCACACCCCCGACGGCAGCACACTTCGGCCAGTCGGTTTTTTGCAAACCTGCACAACCAGTCAACACACTGGTGAGCAGTACCAGGGGTATCGCTGTGCGTACTATGCTCATTTCGTAGCTTCTCCTAGGGGGAATCGGCATAAGGCCGATCCATGGGAGTAAAGACCGCGCATCTCATCCCTGCCACCAATAAGCCACGACAGGGTCATACGGTGCTTTGCCCACGGCCGACAGCCCGTTAGTCTTGGAAGACCTGAACGAGGATTGGCAATGACCGACGGTTTTTCCCAACGCACACCCCAGCAGGCCCTGGCGGCCCTGCTGGAGCGCTTCACCCCGCAACGTCTGCTGCTGGTAGGCACGCGTTTTCCTGCCCTGGAGGCGTTTGCCCAGGCACATCCGCAGGTGACGATCGAGACGTGCCAGCCAGGCGCGCTTGCAGCGCATGTTGCCGCACAACGCTTCGACCTGGCATTGCTGGTGGACTGCCTGGAACATTTGCCCAAACGCGCTGGCCTGGAACTGCTGGGTGGCATCCGCAACCTCAACGCCAGCCGTGTCGCCGTGCTGGCCGACCTGCACGCCTGTGGCTGGCAGGAGACCGATTTTTTTGCCCTGGCCCTGTCGGCCAGCGAGAAATTCCGACGCGACGAGCAGGTCTTGAGCCTGTTCACCTATGATCTACATGACTACAAGCAGGTCCCCGACTGGCTCAACGCCAGGTTCTGGGCCAACCCTGAAAACTTCGGCAAGTACTGGTGGTGATCAATGAGTGTCTCGGTTTGCCCCTGTGGCAGCGGTAACCTGCTGGACGCCTGCTGCGGGCACTACCACGCCGGCACCCCGGCACCGGATGCCCAGGCACTGATGCGCTCGCGCTACAGCGCCTACGTGCTCGGCCTGATCGATTACCTGGTAGGCACCACCTTGCCAGCCCAGCAGACGGGTCTGGATCGCAACGCGATTGCGGCCTGGAGCGCCCAGAGCACCTGGCTTGGCCTGGAGGTGGAGAACGCCGAGGTGCTCGGAGGCCAGCCTGAGCATGCCTTTGTCACGTTCACGGCGCGCTGGCACGATCTGGAGGGTGATCACCAGCACCGCGAGCGCTCCGCCTTCGTGCAGCATGACGGGCGCTGGTACTTCATCGACCCGACCGTCGAGCTCAAGGCTGGCCGCAATGACCCCTGCCCCTGCAACAGCGGGCAGAAATTCAAGAAATGCTGCGCCGGCTACGTCGGTAACTGAGCGTGATCGCCCTGGCCCGCCTGTTCCTGCTCAGCGCTCTGCTGACGTTGCCGGCGGGTTGCGCGATATGGGGTGACGATGACTGGCGCGACCCGCAGGTGCACCTGGTCAAGGTCGAAACAGTCAAGGCGCGCTTGCTGGAGCAGGAGTTCGTCTTGCACCTGCGTGTCGACAACCCCAATGACAGCCGCCTGTTCATTCGTAACCTGGCTTATTCGGTCTGGCTCAACGACCTGATGCTGGTAGAGGATCAGGCCAGTGTCTGGCGCAGTGTCGGCGGGCATGCCCGGCGCACCTTCAAGATCACTGCGCGGACCAATCTGTGGCGCCAGCTCAAGCCGTTGGCCAAACTGCTCAAGAGCGAGCAGCCGCTGCACTACCGCTTGCAGGGCGAACTCGAGACCGGGCTGATCATCCACCGGGACCTGCACTTATCGCGCAGTGGTGAGATAATCCCCGGTGATTTCTTACCGGAGTAACCCTGCAATGACCCAACAACCCCATGTTCATGGCCCCGACTGCAACCACGGACACGATCATCACCACGATCACGACCACGGCCATGTGCACGGCCCGCATTGCAATCACGGCCATCAGGAGCCGGTTCGCAATGCATTGAAGGACGTCGGCCGCAACGACCCGTGCCCGTGCGGCAGCGAAAAGAAATTCAAGAAGTGCCACGGGGCCTGATCAAGCCTTCAAGCGGCAAGCTTCAAGTTGCAGGAAAATGCAGGCCCGCACCTCATGCAGCTTGAAGCTACCGACCGCTGGTAAATAAAGCTTCACCGCACCTTGCACGGCGCCTGCGCGCTCACTACCTTAGCGCCATTCGAACCCCGCCACGCCTTGCAGGAGCCCTTGTCATGGCCGCCCCCGTCCTTCCTCCCTTCCGCCCACGGTTCGCCACCGCTGCCACGCTGCTCGGCATGCTCGGGCTTGCCGGTTGCCAGATGGGCGGCTATCAGGACAGTGTGCCACCGACCACCGGCGTTCAGCCGCTCAAAGGCCTGGCGCAGAATGTTTCGGTGCGCCGCAACGCCATGGGCGCACCGCTGATCGAAAGCAGCAGCTTCCATGATGCACTGTTCAGCCTCGGCTACGTCCACGCCGGCGACCGTATAGGGCAAATGCTCGCCATGCGCCTGCTGGCCCAGGGCCGCCTGGCGGAACTGGCCGGAAGCGAGGCGCTGGACATCGACCGCCTGATGCGCGCCGCCAACCTCAAGCAAAACGCCACCCAGCTGTACGCCGATGCTTCGCCCCGGCTCAAGCGCTTCTTCGAAGTCTACGCCCGCGGGGTCAATGCCTACCTGTTCCGCTACCGCGACAAACTGCCGGCCAACCTCGCCAGCAGCGGCTACCGCCCGGAATACTGGAAGCCCGAGGATTCGGCGCTGATCTTCAGCCTGTATGCCTTCAGCCAGTCGGTGAACCTGCAGGAAGAACTCAGCGCCCTGACCCTGGCGCAAAAGGTCGGCAGCGATAAGCTGCCTTGGCTGCTGCCTGGCGCGCCAGACGAACCCCTGGCTGAAGCTGAGGCGGACAAGCTGAAGGGTCTGAACCTGAGCAGCCAACTACCGGGCCTGGCTGCGCTGGCAGCCGCCAGCCAGAAGCTCGCCGACCTGAACCTGCTCGGCAGCCCGGGCTCGGCCAACCTGGCCCTGGGCCCGCAACGCAGCCGCAGCGGAAAAAGCCTGTTGGCAAGCGACAGCCGCGCAGCATGGGCCCTGAGCCCGGTGCAGATCCACACCGGCAAGTACCAGGTTGCAGGCCTGTCGTTGCCGGGCCTGCCCATCGTCCTGGCCGGCTACAACGGCAAGCTGGCCTGGAGCAGCAGCGCGGTGATGGCCGACAACCAGGACCTGTACCTGGAACGGCTGCGCCATCACGGCAGCCAGGTCAGCTACCTGGCCGACGGCAAGTGGTTGCCGGCTCGCGCACGCAGCGAAACCTTCTTCGTCCGTGGCCAACGCCCGCTGCGCGAAGTGATGTACGACACCCGCCACGGTACCCTGCTCGCCCAGACCGGCAGCCCCAGCCTTGGGCTGGCCCTTAACTTGCCGCAGCCCAAGGGTGATCGCAGCCTGGATGCGCTGTTCGACCTGACCCGAGCGCAAACCGTGGAACGCGCGTTTGACAGCACCCGCGAGGTGGCGGCTGCCGCACTCAACTTCGTGTTTGCCGAACCTGAGCACATTGGCTGGCAAGTCAGCGGCCGCTACCCGAACCGCCGTGAGGGCCAGGGCCTGCTGCCATCTCCGGGCTGGGAGGGTCACTACGACTGGGACGGTTACGCCGACCCGATGCTGCACCCCTACGACCAGGACCCGCCGGCCGGCTGGATCGCCCATGCCAACCAGCGCAGCTTGCCACGCGGCTACGGCATGCAGCGGTCCAACACCTGGTATTACCCCGAACGCGCCGAGCGCCTGGGCCAGCTGGCCGGCAATGGCCGTCACGACAGCCGCAGCCTGATGGCCCTGCAAAACGACCAGCAGACGCTGCTGGCCGACAAGCTCAAGCAGATGTTCGACGCCCCTGGCATGGCCCAGCCGCTCAAGCAAGCGATCGACGCTCTACCAGCCGCCCAGCGCGACAAGGCCCGCGACGCGCTGGCCCGCCTCAAGGCGTTCGATGGTCGCCTGAGCCCGGTATCAGCGGATGCCGCGCTGTATGAGCTGTTCCTACAGGAAGTGGCGCTCCAGACCTTCCTCGACGACCTCGGCCCGCAATCCGGCACTGCCTGGCAGGCGTTCGTCAGCAATGCGCGCCTGTCCTACTCGGCCCAGGCAGACCACCTGCTTGGCCGCGAAGACAGCCCGTTCTGGGATGATCGCACCACGGCGCAGAAGGAAGACAAACCGGCCATCCTGGCCCGCAGCCTGGCCGCTGCCGTGGATGCAGGTACAGCCCAGCTGGGTGCCGATCGCCGCGCCTGGCAATGGGGCAAATTGCACCAATATCGCTGGCCTGCCCCTGCTTACCACGGCCTGGGCGATGCGCTCAGCCGATCGCCACAGGCGGCTGGCGGTGACTTCAGCACCCTGGCCCTGACGCCTTATGCGTGGGGCAGCGATTTCGACACCCGCCTGCCGGCCTCGGCACGCATGATCGTCGACTTTGGCCAGGCAGAACCACTACAGGTACTGACCAGCACCGGACAATCCGGTAACCCGGCCAGTGCCCATTACAGCGACGGGCTCGATGCCTGGTTCAAGGGCCGGTTCATGAGCCTGCCAGTACAGCCGCAGCATTTTGCCCGGGCCTATGGCAACCAGCGGCTGACCCTGGTGCCAGGCCGGTAGGCCCAGCGTTTCCATCTGCATCCCTCAAGCCTCGGCGCTTAGCATCCTTTCTTGCCGCACTCGTTCAGACAGCGAGTGCGGTCAACCCATCAAAAAAGGATGTTCAGCATGAGCAAAGAAACCCTCACGATCGAAGTGTCCTGGCCTGCATCGCTGGCCGTGCCGCAGGGCAGCACCATTGACATTCAGCTGTGGGTCGGTAACGACAAGGCAGGCTACAGCATGATCGACGGCGATTTCTCGACGCCAGCAACCGCGTCGCCAGTCACCCTCGAAATCCCTTACGACAGTCAAGACCTGCAGAGCCATGACGGCACCACCACCTGGGACTACTTCCATACCTCCCCACGGCTGGTGCATGGCGGCTTCATCAAGAACATCGCCTACGCCGAAAAAATCAGCGTGGCACAGACCAAAGGCGCGGCCTGGAAAATGGCCCTGCGCTGAATAGCCCGCAGCCAGCCCTGACGTGCAGGGCTGGCTGCCAACACCACGCGAACTTCCACACCCCGCTGATGCTCTGAGCCTGTAAGCCCTCTTGCCAGGCATCGCCATGGACCTCGTCATCGCCCGTCCCGAAGGCCTTTACTGCCCGCCCGGTGATTTTTACATCGACCCTTGGCGGCCCGTGGAGCGCGCCATCATCACCCACGGCCATGGCGATCATGCCCGTCGTGGCAACACTCATTACCTGACCGCAGCCCCTGGGGCCGGCATCCTGCGCAGCCGCCTGGGCCAGGATATCGACCTACTGGCCCTGCCCTACGGCGAGCGTATCCGCCACCACGGCGTCACCCTGAGCCTGCACCCGGCCGGGCACGTACTGGGCTCGGCACAGGTGCGCCTGGAACATGAAGGCGAAGTCTGGGTTGCCTCCGGGGACTACAAAGTCGAGCCGGATGGCACCTGTGCTCCGTTCGAGCCAGTGCGCTGTCACACATTCATCACCGAGTCGACCTTCGGCCTGCCCATCTACCGCTGGCCCAGCCAGGCACAGGTATTTGCGGGGGTGAATGAATGGTGGCGGGCCAATCGCGAGCAGGGCAAGGCCAGCGTGCTGTTCTGCTATGCCTTCGGCAAGGCTCAACGAATCCTCCATGGCCTGGATCCGAGCATCGGGCCGATCCTGGTACATGGCGCAGTCGAGCCGCTGAACCAGGTATACCGAGAGGGCGGTGTACACCTGCCACAAACCCTTTATGCCGGTGATATTCCCCGTAATGACCCGCTCATGCGCCAGGCCATCGTGTTGGCGCCCCCCTCTGCCGCCGGCAGCAGCTGGATGCGTCGCTTCGGTGATTACAGCGATGCCTTCGCCAGCGGCTGGATGCTGCTGCGCGGCACCCGACGCCGGCGCGGCGTAGACCGCGGTTTCGTACTCTCCGACCATGCAGACTGGCCTGGGCTGCTATGGGCCATCGAACAGACCGGCGCCGAGCGGGTCATGGTCACCCACGGCTCGGTCAATGTGCTGGTACGCTACCTCTGCGAACGTGGCCTCGATGCCCGAGCGTTCGTTACCGAGTACGGTGACGAGGACGACACTCCAGCAATGGAGGCTGAGGCATGAAGGCCTTTGCCCTACTCTACCTGCGCCTGGATGCCACCACCTCCAGCAATGCCAAACTGCAAGCGTTGCGCGACTACTTTGCCGCAGCCCCCGCCGAGGATGCCGCCTGGGCTGTCTATTTTCTCTCCGGTGGCCGGCCACGGCAGTTGGTGCCCACCCGGGTGCTGCGCGAGCTGGCAACGGCATTGGCCGGGCTGCCGGGCTGGTTGTTCGAAGAGAGCTATCAGGCCGTGGGCGACCTGGCGGAAACCATCTCTTTGTTGCTGCCTGAAAACCAGCAAGGTAGCGAGAGCGGGCTGGCCCATTGGGTCGAAGCCCATCTGCTGCCACTGCGTGGGCTGCCCGCCGAAGAGGTCCAGCAGCGCCTGCCGCCACTGTGGGCACAGTTGGATCGCCCCAGCCTGATGCTGTGCCTGAAGCTGATCACTGGCAGCTTTCGCGTGGGCGTGTCCAAGCTGCTGGTCACCCGGGCACTGGCGCAGCTGGCGGGGCTGGATGCCAAACGCATAGCTCAGCGCCTGGTGGGCTATACCGACATCAGCCATCGCCCGACAGCCAACAGTTACCACAAGCTGATCGCCGCTGAATCGGCCGACGAACATAGCCAACGTGGTGGCCAACCATACCCGTTCTTCCTGGCGCATGCCCTGCAGGCCCCCATCGAACAGTTCGACGCCCTGCTCGGCCCGCCCAGCGCCTGGCAGATCGAGTGGAAGTGGGATGGCATCCGCGCACAAGTGGTCAAGCGCGATGGCCAGGTGTGGGTGTGGTCACGCGGCGAAGAACTGGTCACCGACCGCTTCCCGGAACTGCACAGCCTGGCGCAGAACCTTCCCGACGGCGTCGTGCTCGACGGTGAGATCCTGGTCTGGAAGCCTGATTCGGGTAACGACCAAGCACTGGCCGTGCAACCTTTCGCACTACTGCAGCAGCGCATTGGCCGCAAGACGCTGGGCAAGAAGCTGCTGGCCGATGCGCCGGTGGTATTGCAGGCGTACGATTTGCTGGAATGGCAAGGCGAGGACTGGCGTAGCCGCCCCCAACATGAGCGCCGCCAGCAATTGCAGCGTGTCGTGGAAAGCTATCCCTTGGCCCCGGTACTGCTTTCGCCTCTGCTCGAAGGGCAGACTTGGCACGCGCTTGCCATCCAGCGCGAACGATCGCGCAGCCTGGGCGTCGAGGGCCTGATGCTCAAACAGCGCGATGCGTTGTACGGGGTGGGCCGGACCAAGGACATGGGGGTGTGGTGGAAGTGGAAGATCGACCCGTTCAGCGTAGATGCCGTGCTGATCTATGCCCAGCGCGGCCACGGCCGGCGGGCCAGCCTGTACAGTGACTACACCTTCGCGGTCTGGAGCGGGCCACCCGGCGACCCCGAGCGTGCCTTGGTGCCTTTTGCCAAAGCCTACTCGGGCCTGAGCGATGAAGAAATGCGCAAGGTCGATGCAATCATTCGCAAGACCACGGTAGAGACCTTCGGACCGGTGCGCAGCGTCAAGCCAACCCTGGTGTTCGAACTGGGGTTCGAGGGCATCGCCCTGTCAAAACGGCACAAGAGCGGCATAGCCGTGCGCTTTCCGCGCATGCTGCGCTGGCGCCTGGATAAACCTGTGGAGGAGGCCGATGACCTGGCGACCCTGCAGGCACTGCTGGCCTGAAGAAGGCAGCACGGTGAAGCATACTGGCTAAAATTATGCTTCTATCTTTGTGCCGACCCGTGTCGCAGACCGTTTTCGCCACGCAGCCAGGACCACCATGCACCATTCGACACACGACCTGCTCTCGCCCGTACCGGGCATCATTCGCCAACTCCACAGCTTCCACTTCGGCCCGCGCGGTGGCGCCAAGGTGTACATACAGGCCTCGCTGCATGCCGATGAGTTGCCCGGCATGCTGGTCGCCTGGCACCTCAAGCGTCGCCTGGCCGAACTGGAGCAGCAAGGGCGCCTGCGCCGCGAAATCGTCCTGGTGCCGGTGGCCAACCCGGTAGGCCTGGAGCAAGTGATGCTGGACGCACCACTGGGTCGTTTCGAATTACAGAGCGGCGAGAACTTCAACCGCAACTTCGTCGACCTTTCCGACAGCATTGGCGACCAGGTGGAGGGCCATCTGACCCAGGACGCCGACCACAACCTTGCCTTGATTCGCGAGTACCTGCGCCGTGGCCTGGACGCACACCCGGCACACACCCCCTTGCAGTCCCAGCGCCTGACCCTGCAGCGGCTGGCCTGCGATGCCGACCTGGTCCTGGACCTGCACTGCGACTTCGAGGCGGTAGAACACCTCTACACCACCCCGGAAGCCTGGCCTCAGGTCGAGCCGCTGGCTCGCTACCTGGGTGCACAGGCCAGTTTGCTGGCCACCGACTCCGGCGGGCAGTCGTTCGACGAATGCTTCAGCCTGGTCTGGTGGCAGTTGCAGCAACGCTTCGGCAAGCGTTTCCCGATCCCTTTGGGTAGCGTGTCGGTAACTGTCGAGTTGCGCGGCCAGGCCGATGTCAGCCATGACCTGGCCAGCCATGACTGCCAGGCGATCCTCGATTACCTGATTCACGCCGGAGTCATCGAAGGCCCTGCAGTGCCCTTGCCACCCCTGCCCCGGGCTGCGACCCCGTTGGCCGCCGTCGAGCCGATATCGGCCCCGCTGGGCGGGCTGCTGGTGTATCACGCCCGCCCCGGTCAGTATCTGGAAGCCGGGCAACTGGTCGCTGAAGTCATCGACCCGCTCAGCGACCGGGTGACTGCCGTGCACAACCGCCAGCCTGGCCTGCTGTATGCCCGCAGCGTTCGGCGCATGGCCACGACGGGCATGGTCATTGCACATGTCGCCGGTGAACAGGTGTGTCGCAGCGGCTACCTGCTGGCCAACTGACCCGGTAAAACCAAACCGCCGGGCCGGTGGTCAGTAGAAGCACAACCTTCGAAGGACCCGACGGCCCCATGCCAAGCCCTCCTGACATTGCCAATGCCTGGTTTCGCATGCGCGGCTGGAAGCCCTTCGCCTTCCAGCGCCAAGCCTGGGCCGCAGTCGGCCGTGGCGAGTCGGGGCTGCTGCATGCCAGTACCGGCGCCGGCAAGACCTACGCCCTCTGGCTGGCGGCACTGCGCACCTTCGCCAAGCCGCGCGCAGGGCGTCAGCCGGCGCCATTGCAGGTCTTGTGGATTACCCCCATGCGCGCGCTGGCGGCCGATACCGCACGCGCATTGCAAGCGCCGCTGGACGACCTTGACCTGAACTGGAGTGTCGGCGTGCGCAGCGGCGACACTGGCAGCACCGAGCGCGCCCGCCAGGCCCGGCGCCTGCCGAGTACATTGATCACCACACCCGAGAGCCTGACCCTGCTATTGACGCGTGCGAATGCCTGCGATGATTTCGCCAGCCTGCGCATGGTCGTGGTGGATGAATGGCACGAACTGCTCGGGAACAAACGCGGCGTACAGCTGCAATTGGCCCTGGCACGCTTGCGTCGCTGGCATCCGCAACTGGTGACCTGGGGGCTGTCTGCCACCCTGGGCAACCTGCCGCATGCGCTCGAGGTACTGGTGCCAAAGGGTGGCCAACTGATAAAGGGCCGCCAGGACAAGCGCCTGGTCGTCGACACACTCCTGCCCGAGACCATCGAACGCTTTCCCTGGGCCGGGCACATGGGCCTGAAGATGCTCGCTCAGGTTGCCCGGGAGCTCGACAGCAGCGCCAGCAGCCTGGTATTCACCAACACCCGTGCCCAAGCCGAACTGTGGTACCAGGCCCTGCTTGACGCCCGTCCCGACTGGGCCGGGCAGATTGCCCTGCACCACGCCTCGCTGGCCCGCGCAACCCGCGACTGGGTGGAACTGAGCCTCAAGCAGGGCACGCTCAAGGCAGTGATCTGTACCTCCAGCCTGGACCTGGGAGTAGACTTTTTGCCCGTGGAACGGGTGTTGCAAATTGGCTCGGCCAAAGGCGTCGCCCGCCTGATGCAACGGGCCGGGCGCTCCGGGCACGCCCCGGGGCGCCAGTCACGGGTCACCCTGGTGCCGACTCACAGCCTGGAGCTGGTCGAGGCCGCAGCCGCTCGCAGTGCACTTGCGGCGGGCCATATCGAGGCCCGTCGCTCCCCGCGCCTGTGCATGGATGTATTGGTTCAGCACCTGGTCAGCATGGCGTTGGGCGGCGGCTTTCGCCCCGCTGAGCTACTCACCGAGGTACGCAGCACCTGGGCTTTTTGCGATCTGCGCGACAGCCAGTGGCAGTGGGCACTGGACTTTGCCTGCCACGGCGGCAGCTCGCTCAGTGCCTACCCCGATTACCAGCGCGTCGAGGCCCACAGCGATGGCGTGTGGCGGGTCGTCAGCGAGCGCCTGGCGCGGCGCCACCGCATGGGCATCGGCACCATCGTCAGCGACGCCAGCCTGCAGCTCAAGTATTGGAGCAAAGGCGGCGGCGGCAAGCATCTGGGCAGTGTCGAGGAAGCCTTCATCGCCCGCCTGCGTCCAGGCGATACCCTGGTGTTCGCCGGGCGGATACTCGAGCTTGTGAGGGTGGAGAACATGACCGCTTATGTACGCCGCAGCACCGCCCGTAAAGCCGCCGTAGCCCGCTGGAATGGCGGGCGCATGCCGCTGTCCAGCGAACTGGCCGATGCCCTGGTGGAGAAACTCGACGCCGCAGCCCGCGGCCATTTCGATGATCGAGAAATGCGCACGGTGCGGCCCTTGCTCGCACTCCAAGGCCAGTGGTCGGCCTTGCCTACCACGCAGACGCTGCTGGCCGAAACCCTTGTCACACGCCAAGGCTCGCACCTGTTTGTCTACCCGTTTGCCGGCCGCATGGCCAACCTTGGTCTGGCCAACCTGATTGCCTGGCGAGTCAGCCGCAACCAACCGCTATCGGTATCCATTGCCGTCAGCGACTACGGCTTCGAACTGCTTAGCCCGGCCCCTGTGGACTGGGCAGGCCACCTGCCCGCAGCGATGTCCACCGAACACTTGCTGGACGATGTACTGGCTAGCCTGAACGCCAGTGAAATGGCCTTGCGGCGTTTTCGCGAAATCGCCCAGATCTCCGGGCTGGTGTTCGGCGGATACCCGGGCGCGCAGAAAAGCACCCGACAAATTCAGGCCTCCAGCGGGCTGTTCTACGAGGTGTTTCGCAAGCATGACGCCGATAACCTACTGCTTGGCCAGGCGCGGGATGAGGTGCTGCGTGAGGAACTGGAGGTCGAACGCTTGCAAGGTCAATTGGCCAGGATGAGCAAGCTGCGCCTGGATGTGCGTGAATTGCAACGGCCCGGGCCACTGGCTTTCACGTTACTGGTCGAAGGCATGCGTGAGACCCTGACCACAGAGAAACTGGCCGATCGCATTGCGCGCATGGTCGCGGACCTTGAACAAGCAGCGAGCAGGAAGGCATGAGTACGCACCTGGTCATCGAGCATTGCGGGCAAACACTGTGGCTGATGCCGGACCGCGCGCTCTATTGGCCTGCCCGGCGAGCGTTGCTGGTCGCTGACGTGCATATCGGCAAAGCCGCCAGTTACCGCGCACTGCATCAACCCGTGCCGCGCGGTACCACCCAAACCACGCTCAAGCGCCTGGACGCTCTGCTGGCAGCCTGTGAGTGCGAACAATTGATCATTCTTGGCGACTTCCTGCACGCCCGAACGGCGCACGCGCCTGCAACGATGGCTCAGTTACAGGCCTGGAGAGAACAGCACTGCGGTTTGCGCATCGTGCTGGTACGCGGCAACCATGACCGCCATGCCGGCGATCCACCAGCCCAGCTGGACATTGAAGTGGAGGAAGAACCTTGGCTACTGGCACCGTTCGCGCTCCAGCACGAACCGGTCGCACACCCTGATCACCCGGTGCTGTGCGGCCATGTGCATCCGGTATTCGTCTTGCGCGGGCGCGCTCGTCAGCGGCTCAGGCTGCCCTGCTTCCTGATGGACCAGCAGGTCAGCCTGCTACCGGCGTTCGGTGAATTCACCGGGGGATGGACTGTCGAGCCCGGCCTAGGGAGTCGCATCTACCTTGCGGGCACAGATCAAGTCTGGGCCCTGCAAGTCTGATCTCATCGAGCGTTCATGCCACCGGCGCAGGTGGAGGTTCGTCGGGCAGGGTTGGCTCACCCGGCTCCATGGGCGGCGTGTCGCCAGGTTGGGCCGGTTGCGGGGTATCCGGGTCGGGCTGACCTGGTACGCCGCCCAGATGCATCGGGGCAGGATGGGCCAGCAGGGACCATGCCAGCAAGCCGATCTGGTTGGGCTGCAGCACAGCCAGCTTCGCACTGATTACGGGATCGAGTTTCATGGGCAACTCCTGACGAGGGCCGCCACGCATCATGCATGGCGGCACTGTTCATTAGCTTGGAGTACCCGAGCGAAAACTAATTCCCCGCGCTCGTCGGCTCAGGTGCGTGGCAGGGTGACGCCGCGCTGGCCCTGATACTTGCCACCACGGTCTTTGTACGACACTTCGCATTCTTCATCGGATTCGAGGAAGAGCATCTGCGCCACGCCTTCATTGGCGTAGATCTTGGCCGGCAAGGTGGTGGTGTTGGAGAACTCCAGCGTCACGTGGCCTTCCCACTCTGGCTCGAGCGGGGTGACGTTGACGATGATGCCGCAACGGGCATAGGTGCTCTTGCCCAGGCAGATGGTCAGGACGTTGCGCGGAATGCGGAAGTATTCGACGGTGCGGGCCAGGGCAAAGGAGTTCGGCGGGATGATGCAGACATCGCTCTTGACGTCGACGAAGCTGCCGGCGTCAAAGTTTTTCGGGTCGACGGTGGCCGAATTGATGTTGGTGAACACCTTGAATTCGTCGGCGCAACGCACGTCGTAACCGTAGCTGGAGACGCCGAACGAGATCACCCGGCTGTCGTGCTCGCCGCGCACCTGGCGCTCGACGAACGGTTCGATCATGCCGTGTTCCTGCGCCATGCGGCGAATCCACTTGTCCGATTTGATGCTCATGGCGGGGGTGTCCTGAGAGTTGCGAGGTGAAAAAACGAGAAGCGCATATTACCGGTCCCGGCGCTCAGGTTAAAGTTCCATACCACATCCCGCGTCAGACGGGGCTTGGCGCCCGCCGCCGATCTGAATTTCATCAAAGGCCATCTTGGTGATTGGCAGGTTGCGGAAAGTGGGTTAAGGTGACACCACTGTGCTGCACGTGACACCGAGAATCTCTAGTTTGATGCACGATCCTGATCGGCCCAACGCTGAATTTTCTGCTCTCTTTGCGCTCAGTCCCGGGCAGGGTTTTTCCTGACCGTTATCAACTTTGTCCAAGGAGACAGAAAAATGTCCAACCGTCAAAACGGTACTGTTAAGTGGTTCAACGACGAGAAAGGCTACGGCTTCATCACCCCTCAGTCGGGTGACGATCTGTTCGTACACTTCAAAGCCATCCAAGCTGACGGCTTCAAAACCCTGAAAGAAGGCCAGGCTGTTACTTTCGTCGCTACCCGCGGCCAGAAAGGCATGCAGGCTGAAGAAGTTCAAATCGCCTAAGTCGATTTAGCTTCCTCGCTTTCAAAAAAAACCCGCCTTCTGGCGGGTTTTTTTATGGCCGTTTGCAGGGGCAGCCTTGCCGGGGCGCCGGACCGGTCGTAAAGGGCCGCAAAGCGGCCCCGGCATTTCATGCGGCGGGGCATGTCGCCCGTGGAGCTGCATCATCGCCCACATGCAGGCTGCGCAGGCTCCCCCGCTTATTCAATCCTCGCTGATGGTAATGCTCGGCATCGCCGGTGCTGCCGCTTCCTGCAGCACGATCCGCGCACCCACCTGACGGGCGAGCTCCTGGTAGACCATGGCGATCTGGCTTTCCGGCTCGGCAATCGCCGTCGGCTTGCCGCTGTCAGCCTGCTCACGGATCAGCATCGACAAGGGCAGCGAAGCCAATAGCTCGACATCATACTGCGCGGCCAGCTTCTCGCCGCCACCTTCACCGAACAAGTGTTCGGCATGGCCGCAGTTCGAGCAGATGTGCACCGCCATGTTCTCCACCACGCCAAGCACCGGGATGTTGACCTTGCGGAACATCTCCACACCTTTCTTGGCATCCAGCAGCGCCAGGTCCTGCGGCGTGGTGACGATCACGGAACCTGCCACCGGCACCTTCTGCGCCAGGGTCAGCTGGATATCACCGGTCCCCGGGGGCATGTCGATCACCAGGTAATCGAGGTCATCCCAGGCTGTCTGGGTCACCAGCTGCAGCAACGCGCCGGAAACCATCGGGCCACGCCAGACCATCGGCGTGTTGTCATCGGTGAGGAACGCCATCGACATGACCTCCACGCCGTGCGCCTTGATCGGTACAAACCATTTCTGCTCGCGGATCTGCGGGCGGGTACCTTCGGCGATGCCGAACATCACCCCTTGGCTGGGGCCGTAGATATCCGCATCGAGAATGCCTACCCTCGCACCTTCGCGAACCAGGGCCAGCGCCAGGTTGGCGGCTGTGGTCGATTTGCCGACGCCCCCTTTGCCCGAAGCCACGGCAATGACGTTCTTGACATTGGCCATGGCCGGCACCTGGGCCTGCGCCTTGTGCGCGGCGACCACGCAGTCGATCGTTACCTGGGCCGAGCTGACACCGTCTAGGTTCTCGATTGCGGTCTGCAGCACCTGCGCCCAGCCATTTTTGAACAAGCCGGCGGCATACCCCAGTTGCAGCTGCACAGCGACCTGCCCGCCCTGGATGTCGATGGCACGCACACAGCCGGCGCTGACCGGGTCCTGGTTCAGATAAGGGTCGGTGTACTGACGAAGCACGCCTTCGACGGCGGCACGGGTGACGGCACTCATGGAGGCTCCCATTGGCATACGATTGATCGAACAGGCGCCTATCCTAACCCGTCAATCGTCAGCCGTTGCGTCCATGGGGTGAAATATATTCGCCAGCCCTTTATAGTGGCCGATCACCTTCAATTTACCCCGAGCCAGATAAGTAGCCGAGCCACCATGTCCGAGCCACGTCAGATTCTCGTCACCAGCGCCCTGCCCTATGCCAATGGGTCCATCCACCTTGGCCATATGCTCGAGTACATCCAGACGGATATGTGGGTTCGCTTTCAGAAGATGCGCGGCAACCAGTGCATCTACGTCTGCGCCGATGACGCCCACGGTTCGGCCATCATGCTGCGCGCCGAAAAGGAAGGCATCACGCCGGAGCAACTGATTGCCAATGTACAGGCCGAGCACAGCAGCGATTTTGCCGACTTCCTGGTGGATTTCGACAACTTCCACTCCACCCACAGTGAAGAAAACCGCGAGCTGTCCAGCCTGATCTACTCGCGCCTGCGCGACGCCGGTCACATTGCCACCCGTTCGGTCACCCAGTACTTCGACCCTGAAAAGGGCATGTTCCTGGCCGACCGTTTCATCAAGGGCACCTGCCCAAAGTGTGCGGCTGACGACCAGTACGGCGACAACTGTGAAAAATGCGGCGCCACCTACGCGCCGACCGAACTGAAAAACCCCAAGTCGGCCATCTCCGGTGCCACCCCGGTGCTGCGCGACTCGCAGCATTTCTTCTTCAAGCTGCCGGACTTCCAGGCCATGCTGCAGCAGTGGACCCGCAGCGGCACCTTGCAGGATGCGGTGGCCAACAAGCTCGCCGAATGGCTGGACTCCGGGCTGCAGGAGTGGGACATCTCGCGTGATGCGCCGTACTTCGGTTTCGAGATCCCGGGCGAGCCTGGCAAGTACTTCTACGTCTGGCTGGATGCGCCGATCGGCTACATGGCCAGCTTCAAGAACCTGTGCGCGCGCCGCCCGGAACTGGACTTCGATGCGTTCTGGAACAAAGACTCCAAGGCCGAGCTGTACCATTTCATCGGCAAGGATATCGTCAACTTCCATGCCCTGTTCTGGCCAGCCATGCTCGAAGGCGCGGGCCTGCGCAAGCCAACAGCGGTCAACGTGCACGGCTACCTGTCCGTCAACGGCGCGAAGATGTCGAAATCGCGCGGCACCTTCATCAAGGCCCGCACCTACCTGGATCACCTGCAGCCCGAATACCTGCGTTACTACTACGCAGCCAAGCTGGGGCGCGGCGTCGATGACCTCGACCTGAACCTTGAGGACTTCGTGCAAAAGGTCAACTCAGACCTGGTCGGCAAAGTGGTCAACATCGCCAGCCGCTGCGCAGGCTTCATCCACAAAGGCAATGACGGCGTGATGGTTGCCGGCGACGCAGCCCCGGAGCTGACCGAGGCATTCCTGGCTGCTGCCCCGGGCATCGCCGAAGCCTACGAGGCCCGCGACTTTGGCCGCGCCATGCGCGAGATCATGGCCCTGGCTGACCGTGCCAATGCCTGGATCGCCGACAAAGCCCCCTGGTCGCTGGCCAAGCAGGAAGGCAAGCAGGACGAAGTGCAGGCGATCTGTGCCCAGGGCATCAACCTGTTCCGCCAGCTGGTGATCTTCCTCAAGCCGGTACTACCGGTGCTGGCTGCCGACGCCGAGGCATTCCTGAATGTCGCGCCACTGGCCTGGAGCGACCACCTGTCGCGCCTGGAAAGCCACAAGCTCAACCCGTTCAAGCCCCTGATGAGCCGCATAGAACCTGCCAAGGTCGAAGCCATGATTGCCGCCAGCAAGGAAGACCTGCTGGCAGCCGAAGGCCAGGCGCAGGCACCGGCCGGCAATGGCGAACTGGCCAAGGACCCGCTGTCGGCAGAGATCGAATTCGACACCTTCGCTGCCGTCGACCTGCGCGTGGCGCTGATCGTCAAGGCCGAAGCGGTGCCGGGTGCCGACAAGCTGCTGCAACTGACCCTGGACATCGGTGACGAACGCCGCAATGTGTTCTCGGGCATCAAGTCGGCCTACCCTGATCCATCCAGGCTCGAAGGCCGCCTGACCATGATGGTTGCCAACCTCAAGCCACGGAAAATGCGCTTTGGCGTCTCCGAAGGCATGGTCATGGCAGCAGGCCCTGGCGGTGAAGAAATCTACCTGCTCAGCCCTGACAGTGGCGCAAAGCCAGGCCAGCGTATCAAGTAACCTCCCTCAGCCCCGGCCTCACCGCCGGGGCTTTTTCATCCTCCTTGCGCATTGCCGGACAGCGCAGGCGATTCACGGCTATCGTCATTTGCATGAACGACTATGTCCTGATTCTGATCAGCGCCGCACTGGTCAGCCACCTGCTTTTGCACCGACAGCCTGCCTCCCGGCTGCGCGTACATGTGTGCGGCCTGGCCTGCGCGTTGTCGATAATGTTGGCAGTCACCGGCGGCCAACTGCTTGAACACTTGATCGTGGCGCCTTGGCAACTGCAGGAGCTGCGTATGTTCCTGCTGCTGCCCTGGCAGGCGCTACTCGCGTGGGGCATCCCCCAGACGCTTGCCAGGCTGCGCCCGCAGTGGCCCACGCAGAGCCTCATGTGGCCGATACTGGGGAATGTCATGGCCCTGGGCCTGACACTTCAGGCAATAGGTGAACAGGGCGAATGGCTGGCCACGCTGAGTTGGGGGGCTCTGGCGGGGCTTGGCTTCTGGCTGGCCCTGGCGTGGTTCGACGACCTCCGTCAGCGCTGCGAACACGCACAGGTGCCAGGCGCACTGCGCGGCCTACCCATCGCCCTGCTTGGCGCCAGTGTGATGGGTATGGCGTTCTCTGGCCTCAACGGCATATTCACGCAATGAGCCCGACCATGGCACCACCTGACCCACGCCTGCGCAAAGCCATGGGCCTGGTCTTGTTGGCCTGCCTGCCTGGCCTGCTGGCTTCGTTCTGGCTACTGGGGTGGGGCCTGCTCTGGAGCCTGGGGCTGTGCGCGATCACCGCTGTTTGCTGCGAGGCGGCAGCGCTGGCGTTGCGCAACCAACCGGTCACATCGGCACTGAGCGATGGTAGCGCCTTGGTCACTGCAGTGCTCCTGGCCCTCGCCCTGCCCACCGGGGCGCCGTGGTGGTTGCCGGTGATTGCAGCGGGGATTGCCATAGGCCTGGGCAAGCAAGCTTTCGGCGGGGCCGGCCGTAACGTGTTCAACCCGGCGATGGTTGGGTACGCCTTCGTGCTGCTGAGCTTCCCATTGCAGATGAACCACTGGCCGGCACAAGCGCCAGGCTTGAGCGATAGTCTGCAGTTGGTCTTTGCCCATGGCGAGCAGATCGATGCGTGGGCTGGACCCACCGCACTCGACGGCCTCAGGCACAACCGTAGCCTGACCATCGATGAGCTGTTCGCCAGCCACCCAGGCTTCGGCAACGTTGGTGGCCATGGCATCGAATGGGTCAATCTGGCGTTCCTGTCGGGTGGGCTTTTTCTGTTGCAGCGCAAGGTGTTCAGTTGGCATGCGCCTGCAGGTTTGCTGGCAGGATTGTTTCTGTTCAGCCTGCTGGCCTGGAATGGCTCCGGCTCGGACTCCAACGGCTCACCACTGCTACACCTGCTCAGCGGCTCGACCATGCTGGCAGCGTTTTTCATTGCCACGGAACCTGTTTCCGGCCCCAAGACCGACGTTGCCAGGCTGCTGTTCGGGCTGAGCGCAGGGGCTTTGATCTACCTGATCAGGACGTGGGGCAGTTACCCCGATGGTACCGCTTTCGCCATCCTGCTGATGAACCTTGCGGTACCCTCGCTGGACCGCCTTGCCTTGCGGTACCGGCAGGTGAGGCCATGAGGCGCCACGTGCGCAGCGCATTGATACTGCTGGCAGTGGGCAGCCTGGCACTGGCGAGCACGTTGGCCTGGCAGCGCTGGACCCGCGCCCCCATCGCCGAGGCCGAGCAACAGTTTTACGCACGCCGGTTTCTCTCGGTGCTGCCCCCCCACAGCTATGACAATCAGCCACTGAGCACCCCGGTGCCACTCCCTGCAGAACAACCGCCGCATAGCCGCATAATGGCCGCCTACCGTGCTGACCGCGGCACGACCCCCGTAGCCGTCGTCCTGGTTAGCCAGGTACAGGGTTACGCCGCACCAATCCGTTTGACCATTGCCATAAACGTGCAAGGTCGACTGATCGGCACACAAGTGATCGACCATCAGGAAAGCCCGGGGCTCGGAGGACGCATCAGCGACCCGCAAGTGAACTGGCTCGCGCAATTTGCCGACCGTCGCCTGGAGGATCGCTGGGCACTCAAGCGCGACCAAGGTGATTTCGACCAACTGGCCGGCGCGACGGTCACTTCGCGTGCGGTGATCGAGGCACAGCAGGATGCCCTGCGCTACTTCGACCAGCATCGTGCACTTCTGCTCGGGACGCTCGCCCATGACTAGGTTCTGGCTTTTGGTGGCAGGCCTTGCGCCTGTACTCGGCGCCACACGCACGCTCACTCAAGCCGCCGTCATCGGCACCAGCATGCTGGTGCTGACGGTGCTTCACCAGGCCCTGCTGACTCTTGTGCGCTCAAGGCTTGGCGGTGCGCTGTACACGCTGGCAAGCCTGCTACTGCTAGCGGCCCTTGTCAGTTGCCTGCAGATGGCATTGCGCGCCTGGGCGTTGCCGCTTGCCCTGGCGCTGGGTTACTTCCCGGCGCTGATCTGCCTGCAGTGCCTGGTTACGGACCACCTGTTGGTAGACAAGGACCGCTGGCGTCAACTTTGCCTGCAGATGACCGGCCTGATGGGCCTCTGCCTGTCGCTTGGCGTTATCCGTCAGTGGCTGACCGAGGGGCTGGGCATACCCTTGGCCAGTCTTGCTCCCGGCGCACTGATACTGCTCGGCATGCTGTTGGCCTTGTACAATCGTCTACGCCCGGGCCCCGCCCTCTCACGTCGTCAAGGAAAGCGTTGACCCCATGAATGCCGCAAAACGCCTGGAGATCTTTCGCAGGCTGCACGAAGACAATCCCGACCCCAAGACAGAGCTGGCTTACACCACCCCTTTCGAACTACTCGTGGCCGTGACACTGTCTGCACAGTCCACCGACGTCGGCGTCAACAAGGCCACTGCCCGCCTGTTCCCGGTCGCCAACACCCCCCACGCCATCTACGCACTCGGGGTCGAAGGCCTGAGCGAGTACATCAAGACCATTGGGCTGTATAACAGCAAGGCCAGGAATGTGATCGAAGCCTGTCGCTTGTTGATCGAACGGCATGGAGGCGAAGTTCCGCAAAGCCGTGAAGCGCTAGAGGCGCTGCCCGGTGTTGGCCGCAAGACCGCCAACGTGGTACTCAATACAGCCTTCCGCCAGCCCACCATGGCGGTCGACACGCATATTTTCAGGGTCAGCAATCGCACCGGTATCGCGCCGGGCAAGACCGTGCTGGAAGTCGAGAAAAAACTGCTCAAGTTCGTACCCAAGGATTATCTGCTCGATGCCCATCATTGGCTCATCCTGCACGGGCGTTACGTGTGCCAGGCACGCAAGCCACGTTGCGGCAGTTGCCGGATCGAAGACCTGTGCGAGTTCAAGCAGAAGACGTCGGACGATTGATTCGATAGCGATTTCATGCGCGCCCCGATTGAAAAAATCTTTTTTACCAAACTTCGCTTTCTCGCTATAAGGACGGCCAATGGCCCCTTGGCTTGGAGCGACTCATGAGTACCGATAAAGACGAACTGTCGATCGAAGAAGACTTTGTCACAGCTGAAGACGACGCCGAACCTCTGGTTGAAACCGCAAAGACCAACCTGAGCAAGCGTCGCACCATTGACAACCTCCTAGAAGAGCGGCGCCTGCAACGGCAACTCGCCGATTTCGACTACGACCTGTAACGACACCGAGAAAGCCTCCCTCAAGGAGGCTATCTGTATTCAGGGTCACGTCAGGCCATGGCGCCGGGCCAATTCGATCAAGTCCACCAGCGAGTGAGCATTGAGCTTGAGCAGCAAACGGGTCTTGTAGGTACTGACCGTCTTGTTGCTGAGGAACATGCTGTCGGCTATCTCCTTGTTGGACCTGCCCCGGGCCAGTTGCTGAAGCACCATCATTTCCCGTGCCGACAGGCGATCGACCATCTCCGTCTCGCTGGCTCCCCCAACCCGGCCGCGCGACTTGTGCAATGCCTGGTTGGGAAAATAGCTGTAACCAGACAGCACGGCCTTGATCGCACTGAGCAGTTCGGTGAGCTCCTGTTGCTTGCACACATACCCTGAAGCCCCCGCCTGCATGCAACGCATCGAGAAATGCCCGGGCGCCTGCGAGGTAAGCACCAGCACCCGGCTGCCCGGGCTTGCCGAGGCCATGCGGGCAATGACCTCCAACCCGTCGAGCTTGGGAATGCCGATATCCAGCACCACGATATCGGGCAGGTGCTTCCTGGTTAGCTGCAAAGCTGCCACGCCGTTGTCGGTTTCCGCGACCACATCGTATCCATGCCGCTCCATCAGCATGCGCACTGCCAAGCGTATGACAGGATGATCATCCACGATAAGGACTTTATTCATGCGATATCCATTCATTCATTATTTGCTTTGACGACGCGCCACCATAACCGAGCAGCACGCATTATGGCGCGCCAATTCTCCGCGCAAACACATGAATAGATGAACCTTACGTCGGTTTAGGATTTTTCCTACAAAGCACAACTAATCATCCAATAGGAATACCTGTTTGGCCACAAAAGCGCATTCTTCCTCGAAACAGAGATGAAAACCTGCATAACTCAACAATCAATCCAACAGCAAAATAAAAAACCTGTTTCAGACATTCCGAAATGCCGGGATCAATTTCCCCCCCCGGAAACGGTGCATAATTTGGTTGAGCGGCTCGGTAGGGTATTGATTGGAAAAACGCAGGAGGCCAACATCATGGCTGCAAACCAACCCACCGCCCAACCCACCGCCCCAATGACGATCATCGCCATCTTTGCAGGCATCATCGAGGCCTCTGCACTGGCAACACTTCCGTTTCTCAGCGAAAAAAGTCAGAGTCTCTATACCTGGTTTTTAGTGGGCTTTCCGTTTTTTCTGACGGGGCTATTTTTCCTGACGCTCAACTTCAATTACAAATCACTTTACAAGCCCGAAAGTACTTCCATTGACGGTGCAACCAGTACGCCGCAACCGACAACTTTCGAAGCAGAACCTGTAACGGTCATGCTCTCGGGTCCTGATGCGCAAAGAATGATCGAGCAACATGTACTGAGGACGCTTGCACAACCTCAAGTTACAGGGGGCACCTGGATATACTGCAATCTGGACAAGCATCAGTGTTTTCGCGTGTCGGTCTGTGAGTTACCGGAAAACGCGACACACCTGAGAAATTGAGCGGTACACGATCTTGCAGCCGCGGAAAACTTCTTCACGGATTGTCGGGCAGGTGGGTATTGGGAAGTGCATACAAAAACCCCGGCCGGGGCCGAATGCCAGTCAGTTAAGCCATATGGGGCCGCTTTGCGGCCCATCGCCGGCAAGCCAGCTCCCACAGGGGCCGCGCAGTACTTGAGGTCTGCGCTGTACCTGTAGGAGCTGGCTTGCCGGCGATGGGCTGCGTAGCAGCCCTAATGACGCTAACTGACTGGCATTAGCCCCAAGCCGGGGTTCATGCAATACGCTTGAAGGCTTAGAGCAACGCGCGGCCTTTGTTGGCAGCGATACGCATGCGCAGTGCATTGAGCTTGATGAAGCCCGCAGCATCGGCCTGGTTGTAGGCGCCGCCATCTTCTTCGAAAGTCGCGATGTTGGCATCGAACAGCGAGTCGTCGGACTTGCGGCCGACCACGGTGACATTGCCCTTGTACAGCTTCAGGCGCACTACACCGTTCACGTTGACCTGCGAAGCATCGATCATCTGCTGAAGCATCAGACGCTCCGGGCTCCACCAGTAGCCGGTGTAGATCAGGCTGGCGTACTTGGGCATCAGCTCGTCTTTCAGGTGAGCGACTTCGCGGTCGAGAGTGATCGACTCGATGGCACGGTGAGCCTTGAGCATGATGGTACCGCCCGGGGTCTCGTAGCAGCCGCGCGACTTCATGCCCACGTAACGGTTTTCGACGATGTCCAGACGGCCGATACCATTGGCACCGCCAATGCGGTTCAGGTCGGCCAGGACAGTGGCCGGGCTCTTCTCGACGCCATCGATGGCGACGATGTCACCATTGCGGTAGGTCAGTTCGAGGTAGGTCGCCTGGTCCGGAGCATTCTCCGGCGAGACGCTCCAGCGCCACATGTCTTCTTCGTGCTCGGTCCAGGTATCTTCCAGAACACCGCCTTCGTAAGAGATATGCAGCAGGTTGGCGTCCATCGAGTACGGCGACTTCTTCTTGCCGTGGCGCTCGATCGGGATACCGTGCTTCTCGGCGTAGTCCATCAGCTTCTCGCGGGACAGCAGGTCCCACTCGCGCCATGGGGCGATGACCTTGACGCCCGGCTTGAGTGCATAGGCACCCAGCTCGAAACGGACCTGGTCGTTGCCTTTGCCGGTGGCGCCGTGGGAAATGGCGTCAGCGCCGGTTTCGTTGGCGATTTCGATCAGGCGCTTGGCGATCAGCGGACGTGCGATGGAAGTACCCAGCAGGTACTCGCCTTCGTAGACGGTGTTGGCGCGGAACATGGGGAAGACGAAGTCACGCACGAACTCTTCGCGCAGGTCGTCGATATAGATCTCTTTGACGCCCATTGCCTGGGCCTTGGCGCGAGCCGGCTCGACTTCTTCGCCCTGACCCAGGTCAGCGGTGAACGTCACCACTTCGCAGTCGTAGGTATCCTGCAGCCACTTGAGAATCACCGAAGTATCAAGGCCGCCGGAATACGCCAGTACGACCTTTTTTACGTCCGCCATGCCATCACTCCACGGGGTTGTACGGAAAGGGGTCGATTCTACCGGCGTTGCGGATAAATTTACAGTGGGGCGACAGCTTCTGACGACAAAGCGACAGGAACTGTCAAAGGGGCGACGCCCTGCAGCGTCAGGAAGGTTTCGCAGCAGGCGGCACAGGAGCAGCGCTGGCGGGGCCTGGCGCAGGCGCCGTAGCGGGGGCCGTCGCTGGGGCCGGATGCTGGACAGGTTGGGCCGCAGGTTTCTCGACCGGCGTGACACGATCCAGTTCGATATTGACGCGCCGGTTGCGTGCGCGGTTTGCGGCGCTGTTGTTCTTCACCAACGGATAACGTTCGCCATGGAAGCGCACGGTGATCTGCTCCTCCGGTACCCCATGGGCCTTGAAGTAATCAGCAACCGCCAACGCACGGCGCCGTGAGGTATCACGGTTGGTCAAGCGATTGCCGCTGTTGTCGGAGTGGCCATTGAGCTCTATATGGTTGACCGTCGGATCGGCCTTCAAGTAATCCAGGACCACATCCAGTCGCGCCCGCGCCGCGGCATCCAGGTCTATGCCCCCTCCAGGGAACCCCACCTGCGTCTGGCGCACCTGGTCATAGTTCATCGCCAACATCTTGCCGGCACACGCCTGATAATCACTCCACGCCTTGGCAAAGCTCACCGGCAGCACACGCACTTCGATCGGCCGCCCCGCCTCCCCGGTATAGCTTCGCACCACCGTACTGCGGCCATCGAGCAGGCCATTGATCAAGCGGCTGGCCTGGCCTTGGGATGAACTGAACAGCACCCCAGTGCGCGCCAGCCGCACCGCCCCCAGGTTGATATCGCCACGGCCCGGCTGCCAAGGGGCCGCAGCCGCCAGCAGCGTAGCGGAACCGGCCCCCAGCACATTACTGCCAGAACGCAGCTGGAACACTGGCTGCTCCCCCGCCCGGCGCACGAACTCACCACTGCCGAAACCATCGATCGGCTGAATCAGGCGGCATTCGAACTGATCACCCTCGACTTTCCAGGCGATGTTTTCCATGCGGGTCTGGAAGGTCAATGCACCGGCCGGCAGGCTGGCGAACAGGGTCAACAGGGCTAGGTAACGCTGGCGCACGGGAGGCTCCACTAATTCTGACGGCTTACAGGCAGGCTATCGGACGCTTGCCGGAAAACTTGATAGCCGTGCTCGGGCGAGGGTTTTCCGGTAGCATTGGCGCCTGAGTTCGACCCGCCTGGAATCCCCAATGTCCGATCGCCTGACCCTCCTGCGTCCCGACGACTGGCACATCCATCTGCGCGATGGTGCCGTCCTGCCCCATACCGTTGGCGATGTGGCGCGTACTTTCGCCCGTGCCATCATCATGCCCAACCTGGTTCCACCGGTACGCAATGCCGACGAAGCCGGGGCCTACCGTGAGCGCATCCTCAGTGCCCGTCCGGCCGGTAGCCGCTTCGAGCCGTTGATGGTGCTGTACCTCACCGACCGCACCAGCCCCGAGGACATCCGCGCGGCCAAGGCCAGCGGCATCGTGTACGCCGCCAAGCTGTATCCGGCCGGCGCCACCACCAACTCCGATTCCGGGGTGACCAGCATCGACAATATCTTCCCGGCCATCGAAGCGCTGGCTGAAGTCGGCATGCCGTTGCTGGTGCATGGTGAAGTGACCCGCAGCGAGATCGACGTGTTCGACCGCGAAAAACGCTTCATCGACGAACACATGCGTCGCCTGGTCGAGCGCTTCCCCACGCTGAAAGTGGTGTTCGAACACATCACCACCGCCGATGCAGCGCAATTCGTCACCGAGGCGCCTGCCAACGTCGGTGCGACCATCACCGCACAGCATCTTTTGTACAACCGCAACCACATGCTGGTCGGCGGCATTCGGCCACATTTCTACTGCCTGCCGATTCTCAAGCGCAACACCCACCAGGTGGCGCTGCTGGACGCGGCCACCAGTGGCAACCCGAAGTTCTTCCTCGGCACCGACTCGGCACCCCACGCCCGCCACGCCAAGGAAGCTGCCTGCGGTTGTGCCGGTTGCTACACCGCCTATGCGGCCATCGAGATGTATGCCGAAGCCTTCGAACAGCGTAATGCGCTGGACAAACTGGAAGGTTTCGCCAGCCTGCATGGTCCGGCCTTCTACGGCCTGCCGGCAAATACCGACACGATTACCCTGGTCCGTGAAGAATGGACTGCCCCGGACAGCCTGCCGTTTGGCGAGCAGACCGTGATCCCGCTGCGCGCCGGTGAAAAACTGCGTTGGCGCCTGCTGGAGGACAACGCGTGAGCGAAGACCTCTACGAAGACGAGCAGGACGGCCAGGCCAGCAGCGGTTCACGCCACCCGATGGCCGAGCGCTTCCGTGGCTACCTGCCGGTAGTGGTGGATGTCGAAACCGGCGGTTTCAACAGCGCCACCGATGCCCTGCTGGAAATCGCCGCGGTGACCATCGGTATGGACGAGAAGGGCTTCCTGTTCCCGGAGCACACCTACTTCTACCGTGTGGAGCCGTTCGAGGGGGCCAATATCGAGGCTGCCGCACTGGAGTTCACCGGCATCAAGCTGGACCACCCGCTGCGCATGGCGGTGAGCGAGGAAAGCGCGCTGACCGACATCTTCCGCGGCGTGCGCAAGGCACTGAAGGCCAACGGCTGCAAGCGGGCGATCCTGGTCGGCCACAACAGCAGCTTCGACCTGGGTTTCCTGAATGCGGCGGTGACGCGCAACGATCTGAAGCGCAACCCGTTCCACCCGTTCTCCAGCTTCGACACCGCCACCCTGGCTGGCCTGGCGTACGGCCAGACCGTGCTCGCAAGGGCCTGCCAGAGCGCGGACATCGACTTCGACGGCCGTGAGGCGCACTCGGCACGTTACGACACCGAGAAGACAGCCGAACTCTTCTGCGGCATCGTCAACCGCTGGAAAGAGATGGGCGGCTGGCGCGATTTCAACGATTGAGGCGCAGAGCGGCAAGCTGCAAGCTTGCGGCAAAAAAAAACCGGCCACGAAGGCCGGTTTTTTTATGCGCTCGGCAATTACAGCTTGCCAGCGTTCTCGCTCAGGTAAGCAGCAACGCCTTCTGGCGAAGCGTTCATGCCCTTGTCGCCTTTCTTCCAGTTGGCCGGGCAGACTTCACCGTGCTCTTCGTGGAATTGCAGGGCATCGACCAGGCGCAGCAGCTCGTCCATGTTACGGCCCAGTGGCAGGTCATTGATGATCTGCGAACGGACAACGCCGTTGGTGTCGATCAGGAAGGCACCACGGAAAGCCACGCCGCCTTCGGACTCGACGTCGTAGGCCTTGCAGATTTCGTGGGTCATGTCGGCTGCCAGGGTGTATTTGACCTGGCCGATACCGCCATTGTTGACCGGGGTGTTACGCCAGGCGTTGTGGGTGAAGTGCGAGTCGATCGAAACGCCGATCACTTCAACGTTGCGGGCCTGGAAGTCCGGAATGCGGTTGTCCAGGGCGATCAGCTCGGACGGGCATACGAAGGTGAAGTCCAGTGGGTAGAAGAACACCAGGCCGTACTTGCCCTTGATGGCCGAGGCCAGGTTGAAGCTGTCGACGATTTCGCCATTGCCCAGTACAGCCGGGACGGTGAAGTCGGGGGCTTTTTTGCCAACGAGTACGCTCATTGCAATCTCCTGATGAGGGTGAAGAACCGTTTGCCAGGCCAAGGCGGGCTTGCCCGACATCCAACAAAGGCCGACCATCATACACGGCTTCCGGTGACAGGCCGAATCCAACCGCCGGTCGCTCAAGCATGGCACTTATAGAAAGTGTTTTGACAAGCATTCTCATTACCATTACTCTCCACCCATCGACTCAACCAGCGATGGTCCGACTTTATGTATGTGTGTCTTTGTGTCGGCGTGACCGACGGACAGATCCGCGATGCGATCTATGAAGGATGCTGCAGCTACAAGGACGTCAGAGCCGCGACCAATGTCGCCAGCCAATGTGGCAAATGCGCGTGCCTGGCCAAGCAGGTAGTCCGCGAGACCCTGACCGAGCTTCAGGTGAGCCAGCAAGCCGCCCTGCCCTATCCGGTGGAATTTACTGCCGCCTGATATCGCCCAATTCGAAGAACCGGACCTCGTGTCCGGTTTTTTTATGCCTACAATTCAATAAGTTAGCGTCCCAACGCGGTTCACAAACATTCTTATTCCTATTAATTTTCACTTATTATTCAAGAACTTAGGTTTGACAGCCCTAAGTATCAGGCTCAAACTTCCCTGTATCGGCACACTTCTCAGGGCAGGAACCCGCAATGAAAGGCGACGTAAGCGTCATCCAGCATCTCAACAAGATCCTCGGAAACGAGCTGGTCGCGATCAACCAGTACTTCCTGCACGCACGCATGTACGAAGATTGGGGCCTGAACAAGCTCGGCAAGCACGAGTACAAGGAATCCATCGATGAGATGAAACACGCTGACAAGTTGATCAAGCGTATTCTCTTCCTCGAAGGCATCCCGAACGTACAGGACCTTGGCAAGCTGCTGATCGGCGAGCACACCAAGGAAATGCTCGAATGCGATCTGAAGATCGAGCAGAAAGGCCTGGTCGATCTCAAAGCCGCCATCGCCCACTGCGAAACCGTCGGTGACTTCGGCTCGCGTGAACTGCTTGAAGACATCCTCGAATCCGAGGAAGAACACATTGACTGGCTGGAAACTCAATTGAGCCTGATCGACAAGATCACCATCGAGAACTACCTGCAGTCGCAGATGGGCGAAGAGTAAATTCCGGCCCCATAAAAAAACCCGCCATGAGCGGGTTTTTTCATGCTTGCCGAAAGATCAGGCCTCGGAGGCCTTGGCCTTGGCAGCGGCGTCCTTGATCAGTGTCTGCAGCTCACCGTTCTCGAACATCTCCAGCATGATGTCGCTACCGCCGACCAGCTCGCCAGCTACCCACAGTTGCGGGAAGGTCGGCCAGTTGGCGTATTTAGGCAGGTTGGCGCGGATTTCCGGGTTCTGCAGGATATCCACGTAAGCAAACTTTTCGCCACAACCCATCACAGCTTGCGATGCCTTGGCCGAGAACCCGCATTGCGGGGCATTCGGCGAGCCCTTCATGTAAAGCAGAATGGTGTTGTTGGCAATCTGCTCTTTGATCGTTTCGATGATATCCATGGAACACCTCGTCTGAACTTTCCGACTCGATGGTCGGCACGGTGACGCATTGTATCGGAAACCTGAGCCTAATGCTCGGCCTTGCCGGTGCTCAGGCGGCGCTCACGTGCACGGGTACGCCATTGAGCGCCGCATTCCCGGAAACAGCGTCACGCAGACGCTCATCGGTCAGGTCATTGGCACTGATGCCGGGTTGCGCCTGGGCGATCTGCAGGTTGACGCCCTGGCGGCCATGACCAAAGCCATGCGGCAGGCTGACCACACCAGGCATGATGTCCTCACAGGCCTGCACCTCGACTTCCAGGTCACCGGTGCGCGAACGGATGCGTACCCGCTGGCCATCCTCCAACTGCCGCTGGCGCATGTCCTGCGGATGCATCAACAACTGATGGCGTGGCTTGCCTTTGACCAGGCGATGGTAGTTGTGCATCCACGAGTTGTTGCTGCGCACATGGCGACGCCCGATAAGCAGCAAATCACCCGCTACTGCCGGTACGCAGTCGGCCAACCGGCGCAAGTCCTCCAGCACAACCTGGGGCGCCGCCTCCACGGCGTTGCTGGCAGTCGCCAAACGCTCTCGCAGATTAGCGCCCAAGGGGCCCAGATCGAGGCCATGAGGGTATTGATCAAGCGTTTCAAGCGAAAGCTTGCGGGGACTTTCGTCGCCATAGCGGCCCTTGCGCAACGCCAGGTCGATCATCTGCGCAGGTGCCATGGTCGGTTTCAGTTCCAGTTCTGCACGCTTGGCAAAGGCTTGCGCCAGGCCAACGAAAATTTCCCAGTCGTGCAAGGCGCCTGCAGGCTTGGCCAGTATGGCCCGGTTGAAGCGGGTGACATTACGCACAGCCAGCAGGTTGAAGGTGCTGTCGTAATGGTCGTTTTCCAGTGCCGAAGTAGACGGCAGGATCAGGTCGGCGTGGCGGGTCGTCTCGTTGATGTAAAGGTCGATGCTGAGCATGAACTCCAGCCCCTGCAGCGCCGCATCCAACTGCCTGCCATTGGGGGTGGACAGCACCGGGTTACCGGCGACGGTCACCAGGGCCCGCACCTGCCCCTCGCCGGGCGTGAGCATTTCCTCGGCCAGGGCGGCCACGGGCAGTTCACCACCGTATTCGGGCAACCCTGACACGCGGCTCTGCCAGGCATTGAAATGCCCGCCCGAGGTGCTCGCCACCAGATCCACGGCAGGCTCGGTGCACAGCGCACCGCCTCGACGATCCAGGTTGCCGGTTACCAGATTGATGACTTGCACCAGCCAGTGGCACAAGGTGCCGAAAGCCTGTGTCGACACGCCCATGCGGCCATAGCAGACCGCCTTGTCGGCAGCGGCGAAATCCCGTGCCAACTGGCGAATGCTGGCAGCATCGATGCCGCACTGGGCGCTCATGGCCTCGGCGGTGAACGGCTTGATCGCCGTGCGCACCTGCTCCAGGCCATTGACCGGCAGATGCGAACCACGCGCCAGGCCTTCATCGAAGAGGGTATTGAGCAAACCGCACAGCAGCGCCGCATCGCCGCCGGGGCGCACGAACAGGTGCCGGTCGGCCATGGCCGCAGTTTCACTGCGCCGCGGGTCCACCACAACCAGTTGCCCGCCTCTCGCTTTCAAGGCCTTGAGGCGCTTTTCCACATCCGGCACGGTCATGATGCTGCCATTGGAGGCCAAAGGATTGCCACCGAGGATCAGCATGAAATCAGTGTGATCGATGTCCGGGATCGGCAACAGCAGGCCGTGGCCATACATCAGGTAGCTGGTCAGGTGCTGAGGCAACTGGTCCACAGAGGTGGCGGAAAAACGGTTACGTGTCTTGAGCAGCCCCAGGAAGTAATTGCTGTGGGTCATCAAGCCGTAGTTGTGCACGCTCGGGTTACCCTGGTAAACCGCCACCGCGTTACGCCCATGTGCCTGCTGTATCGACCACAGCTTATCGGCGGCCAAGGCAAAAGCCTCCTCCCAGCTGATGGCCTGCCATCGCTCCCCCACCCGTCGGTGCGGTTGGCGCAGGCGGTCCGGGTCATCCTGGATATCCTGCAAAGCCACGGCCTTGGGGCAGATGTGGCCACGGCTGAACGGGTCCAAGGGGTCGCCCTTGATTGCACTGATGCGCGCCTCCCCGTCGCTTTCATGGCTGACTTCGATGTTCAGCCCGCAGATCGCCTCACACAGGTGGCAGGCACGGTGATGCAGGGTCTTGGTCATGGCTGCCTCTGCCTTGCAATTGTTGAAAACCGACTATGCCCCCTGCCCTTGCACCCTGCCAGCGCGCTTCGCAGCGTGAATCTCCCGACATCAGGCGCACGATTTGCGACAGCCATTTGCCAAATTGCCAGCAAGCCGTGTACAACCTCTGTAGCAAATAAAAAACAGCGCAGGCTCAAGGAGTAATGACACCCTTTGCAACAGAGCCGCTGTTCCCCCTCTTGGTTTTAGGCGACATTTAATTATAGTATTGCGCCTTTCCCTATTTCGTCCGCCCCGTGCGGCTTACGCCGCAGGTCACTCCCGTTGTCAAAAAAACCATACGGTCGACCTGCATACCGTTGCAGATAAGGTAGTCAATCATGAGCGCTAGGCACTTTCTCTCCCTGCTGGATTTCACCACCGACGAATTGCTCGGTGTGATCCGCCGAGGCATCGAGCTGAAGGACCTGCGCAAGCGCGGCGTGCTGTTCGAACCGCTGAAAAACCGTGTCCTGGGCATGATCTTCGAAAAATCCTCCACCCGGACCCGGGTGTCGTTCGAAGCCGGCATGATCCAGCTCGGTGGCCAGGCTATCTTCCTGTCGCCACGCGACACACAGCTGGGCCGGGGCGAACCGATCAGCGACAGCGCCATCGTGCTGTCGAGCATGGTCGATGCGGTGATGATCCGCACCCACGCGCACAGCACCCTCACCGAGTTCGCCGCCAATTCACGCGTACCGCTGATCAATGGCCTTTCCGATGAGTCGCACCCCTGCCAATTGCTGGCCGACATGCAGACGTTCCACGAGCACCGTGGCGCTATCCAGGGCAAGACCGTGGCCTGGATCGGCGATGGTTTCAATATGTGCAACTCGTACATCGAGGCTGCCCGGCAGTTCGATTTCCAGCTGCGCATCGCCTGCCCGGAAGGTTATGACCCTGACCCACGCTTCATGGCACTGGGCGCAGACCGCGTGCAGATCATCCGCGATCCACGTGAAGCCGTACGTGGCGCGCATCTGGTGACCACCGATGTCTGGACTTCCATGGGCCAAGAAGAGGAAACTGCACGGCGCCTGGCGCATTTCGCGCCTTACCAGGTCACCCGCGAACTGCTTGACCTGGCGGCACCCGATGCCCTGTTCATGCACTGCCTGCCCGCCCACCGCGGCGAGGAAATCAGCCATGACCTGCTCGACGACCCCCGTTCGGTCGCGTGGGACCAGGCTGAAAACCGCCTGCATGCACAGAAGGCCCTTCTCGAATTCCTTGTCGAACCGGCTTACCACCACGCATGAGTCAACCCCTACTGCTCAACCTGCGCAACCTCGCCTGCGGCTACGGCGACCAGCGCATCGTCCAGAACCTCAACCTGCACCTGAACGCAGGCGACATCGGTTGCCTGCTGGGTTCGTCGGGTTGCGGCAAGACCACCACCCTGCGCGCCATCGCCGGCTTCGAGCCGGTACACGAAGGTGAGATCCAGCTCGCGGGTGAAGTCATTTCCCGCGCGGGTTTCACCCTGTCCCCAGAGAAGCGCCGCATAGGCATGGTGTTCCAGGACTACGCGCTGTTCCCGCACCTGACCGTGGCGCAAAACATCGCCTTCGGCATCGCCAAGCACCCATCCCAGGGGCAGGTGGTCGAAGAAATGCTCGAGCTGGTCAAGCTCGGTGGCCTCGGCGGGCGGTACCCGCATGAGCTCTCAGGCGGCCAGCAACAGCGCGTGGCCCTGGCCCGGGCGCTGGCCCCAGAGCCGCAATTGCTGCTGCTGGACGAGCCGTTTTCCAACCTGGACGTCGAATTGCGCCGACGCCTGAGCCACGAAGTCCGTGACATCCTCAAAAGCCGTGGTACCAGCGCGATTCTGGTTACCCATGACCAAGAAGAAGCCTTCGCGGTCAGCGACCATGTGGGCGTGTTCAAGGAAGGCCGCCTGGAGCAGTGGGACACGCCCTACAACCTCTACCATGAGCCGCAGACGCCATTCGTCGCCAGTTTCATCGGCCAGGGTTATTTCATCCGTGGCCAGATGAGCAGCCATGAGTCAGTCAACACCGAGCTCGGAGAGCTGCGGGGTAACCGCGCCTACATCATGGCCCCCGGCAGCTCGGTAGACGTGCTGCTGCGCCCTGACGATATCGTCCCTGACGCCGACAGCGCACTGCGCGCAAGCATCGTCGGCAAGAGTTTCCTGGGCGCATCGACACTGTACCGCCTGCAATTGCCGACAGGCAGCCAGCTGGAAGCGATCTTCCCGAGCCATATCGATCACCAAATTGGCGAGCAGGTCGGCATTACCGTCAAAGCTGACCACCTGGTGCTGTTCCCGGTACCCGGCAGTGTCGCGGCGCAGTTGCCACGGCAGGAAAACGGAGTGCGTCGCTACAGCTCGGCGACCTGATTCAGCAACGTGGGGCTGCCAGGCGACCCCTGCGCAGCTCAACCCCGACCGATACCGGCGAAGGTGCCCTGGGTCTGCTCGGCCAGAACAGCAGCAGCCAGTTCCACTTCCAACCCCCGTCGCCCGGCACTGACATGGATGGTGGCAAAGTTCTGCGCCGAATCGTCGATGAAGGTGCGCAGACGCTTTTTCTGCCCCAGCGGACTGATTCCGCCCACCAGGTAACCTGTGGCACGCTGAGCTGCCGCGGGGTCGGCCATCTCGCATTTCTTCACGCCTGCGGCATGGGCAAGCGCCTTGAGGTCCAGCGTCCCCACAACAGGCACCACGGCCACCAGCAACTCGCCCTTCTCACTGCAGGCCAACAAGGTCTTGAACACCTGCTGCGGTTCCAGCCCCAGTTTTTCAGCCGCCTCCAGCCCATAAGACGCCGACTTTGGATCGTGTTCATAACTGTGCACGCGATGTTGCGCGCGCGCCTTTTTCAAAAGATCGAGGGCCGGGGTCATGCAGTGCTCCGCTCCGAGACAATTCGGCGGCTACTTTAGGACAAATCCTACACTCCAGCCAGTTCACAGCTGACACGCCGCTCTAGCGTGGGATTCGCGCCCGCATTCAACGCTCATATCGTGACCGATCGTTCACTTTCGACCTTTGACATAAGCGTTTCTTGTCTATATTTTTTCGTTTCTGAATAAATGGTGCACTTTTTAAGTGCATTCCTACATGCGCCCGGGGTCAATGGGGATGGACGCCGGGCTTTGCTGTCGAGCGCTTAGCGCCTCACAACAAAAAAAAAGAGGTCATACATGACGACTGCTCTACGCGAACCTACGCTGTCCAGCCAATGCCTGGCCGAATTCCTCGGCACGGCGCTGCTCATCTTTTTCGGCACAGGATGCGTCGCCGCCCTCAAGGTCGCGGGCGCCAGCTTTGGACTGTGGGAAATCAGCATCATCTGGGGCGTCGGCGTGAGCATGGCGATCTACTTCACCGCCGGTATATCAGGTGCGCACCTGAACCCGGCCGTCAGCATCGCCCTTACCCTGTTCGCAAGCTTCGACAAACGCAAACTGCCGTTCTACATGCTGGCCCAGGTTTGCGGCGCCTTCTGCGGCGCGGCGCTGGTCTACACCCTGTACAGCAACCTGTTCTTCGATTTCGAACAAACCCATGCCATGCTGCGCGGCAGTAGCGAAAGCCTGGAACTGGCGGCGGTGTTCTCCACCTACCCACACCCTTCGCTTTCCACCGCACAGGCGTTCCTGGTCGAAGTGGTGATCACTGCAATCCTGATGGCGGTCATCATGGCCCTGACCGACGACAACAACGGCCTGCCCCGTGGTGCGATGGCACCGCTGCTGATCGGCCTGTTGATCGCCGTGATCGGTAGCGCCATGGGCCCGCTGACCGGCTTTGCGATGAACCCGGCCCGCGATTTCGGGCCCAAACTGATGACCTTCCTGGCCGGCTGGGGCGAAATCGCCTTCACTGGCGGTCGGGATATCCCTTATTTCCTGGTTCCGGTGTTCGCGCCGATCTTCGGCGCTTGCCTGGGTGCTGCGACCTATCGTGGCTTGATCGCCCGCAACCTGCCGACGGCACCAAGCGCGAACCCAGAGACAAACGGCAATCGCCAGGGCGATACTCAAGCCAACTGATGCTGGCGCCCTGACTTCCTCATTTTGCAAGGCCTATGACCATGACAGATACCCAGGACAAGAACTACATCATCGCCCTGGACCAGGGCACCACCAGCTCGCGGGCCATCATCTTTGACCGCGACGCCAATGTGGTCGGCACCTCCCAGCGCGAGTTCGCCCAGCATTATCCGCAAGCCGGCTGGGTCGAACACGACCCGATGGAGATCTTCGCCACACAGAGCGCGACCATGGTCGAAGCCTTGGCACAGGCCGGCATCAGCCATGCGCAGGTCGCCGCACTGGGCATCACCAACCAGCGTGAAACCACAGTGGTATGGGACAAGGAAACCGGCCGCCCGGTGTACAACGCCATCGTCTGGCAGTGCCGGCGCAGTACAGAGATCTGCGCACAACTCAAGCGCGACGGGCATGAACAATACATTCGCGAGACCACCGGCCTGGTCACCGATCCGTACTTCTCCGGCACCAAGCTCAAGTGGATCCTCGACAATGTAGAAGGCGTACGTGAGCGGGCCGAACGCGGCGAACTGTTGTTCGGTACCGTGGATACCTGGCTTATCTGGAAGTTTTCCGGCGGCAAGGTGCATGTCACCGACTACACCAATGCCTCGCGCACGTTGATGTTCAACATCCACAGCCTGCAGTGGGATGAAACGATGCTCGACATTCTCGGCATCCCGCGCCAGATGCTGCCCCAGGTGCGCCCGTCTTCCGAAGTCTACGGCCACACCAAGAGCGGCATAGCCATTGCCGGTATCGCCGGTGACCAGCAGTCCGCGCTGTTCGGCCAGATGTGCGTGGAACCCGGCCAGGCCAAGAACACCTATGGCACGGGTTGTTTCCTGCTGATGAACACGGGCGACAAAGCCGTAACCTCCTCCCACGGCCTGCTGACCACCATTGCCTGCGGGCCACGTGGCGAAGTGGCCTATGCCCTGGAAGGCGCAGTGTTCAACGGTGGTTCCACCGTGCAATGGCTGCGCGACGAACTCAAGATCGTCAACGATGCCCTGGACACCGAGTACTTCGCCAGCAAGGTCAAGGACAGCAACGGGGTTTACCTTGTGCCCGCCTTCACCGGCCTGGGCGCACCGTACTGGGACCCTTACGCCCGCGGCGCGCTGTTCGGCCTGACGCGCGGGGTGAAAGTCGACCACATCATCCGTGCTGCGCTGGAGTCGATCGCCTACCAGACCCGCGACGTACTGGACGCCATGCAGCAGGACTGCGGCCAACGCCTGTCCGAGTTGCGTGTCGACGGTGGCGCGGTGGCCAACAATTTCCTCATGCAATTCCAGGCCGACATTCTCGGCACCTGTGTGGAACGCCCGAAAATGCGCGAAACCACTGCCCTTGGCGCCGCTTACCTGGCGGGCCTGGCCTGTGGTTTCTGGAGTGGCCTGGACGAGTTGCGTGACAAGGCGATCATCGAGCGCGAGTTCAGCCCGCAACTCGATGAAGCGAAGAAGGAAAAACTGTACGCCGGCTGGCGCAAAGCCGTCGAGCGTACCCGCGACTGGGAAGATCACGAGGCCTGATCGCCCTGGGCAGGGGCTGCTTCGCGGCCCCCGTCACCCCACGGCCTACTGGCCGTAGTCCCTTTCCTACGGCATCATTGCAGAATTTGTCCGGCAGCCCATAAGGACCGCCCATGAATCTGCCCCCACGCCAACAACAAATCCTCGAGCTGGTGCGCGAACGCGGCTACGTCAGCATCGAAGAAATGGCGCAGCTGTTCGTCGTCACCCCGCAAACCATCCGTCGCGACATCAACCAGCTCGCCGAGCTCAATCTGCTGCGCCGCTACCACGGTGGCGCCGCCTATGATTCGAGTATCGAGAACACTGCTTACGCCATGCGCGCCGACCAGATGCGCGACGAAAAACAGCGTATTGCCGACGCCGTGGCCCGGCAAATTCCTGACCATGCCTCGCTGTTCATCAACATCGGCACCACCACCGAATCGATTGCCCGGGCGCTGCTCAACCACAACCACCTGAAGGTCATCACCAACAACCTGCACGTTGCTGCGATCCTTGCCGCCAAGGATGATTTCGAAGTATTGGTTGCAGGCGGCACAGTACGCCGTGACGGGGGCGTGGTAGGCCAGGCCAGCGTCGATTTCATCAGCCAGTTCAAGGTCGACTTCGCCTTGGTCGGCATCAGCGGTATCGATGAAGACGGCAGCCTGCTGGACTTCGACTACCAGGAAGTACGCGTTTCCCAAGCAATCATCGCCAACGCCCGTCAGGTCATCCTGGCTGCCGACTCCAGCAAATTCGGGCGTAACGCCATGGTACGCCTGGGCTCGATCAGCCTGGTCGACTGCCTGGTGACCGACCAGCCGCCATCCCCTGCACTGGGTGAGTTGCTCAACCAGTACAAGATCCGGCTCGAGGTGGTTTGAACCGCAAGCGGGTCCAGAAGGGCCCGCCATTTTCGATATTGTTCACTTTATTGTCATCTCATCAGTTTTTTCTATAAACACTGACTGGCGATGGCCGTTCTGTTGCGCTAGTATTTTCGGAAACGAACATTAATGTTCATATTCGATGTGAACAGCCCCAGGAGGCCTTGCCCGTGTCCCAGCCCGTTTCGTCCCAGCCCCTACTTGCCGATTGCTATGATCTTGCCGTGATCGGCGGTGGCATCAACGGCGTGGGCATTGCTGCCGACGCCGCCGGGCGTGGCCTCAAAGTCTTCCTGTGCGAAAAGGACGACTTGGCCCAGCACACCTCCTCGGCCAGCAGCAAGCTGATCCATGGCGGCCTGCGCTACCTGGAACACTATGAATTCCGCCTGGTCCGCGAGGCCCTGGCCGAGCGCGAAGTGCTACTGGCCAAGGCACCGCACATCGTCAAACCAATGCGCTTCGTGCTGCCGCACCGCCCGCACCTGCGCCCGGCCTGGATGATCCGTGCCGGCCTGTTCCTCTACGATCACCTGGGCAAGCGCAAGCGCCTGGGCGCCTCGCGCAGCCTGCGCTTTGGCCCGGGCTACCCGCTCAAGCCGGCCATCACCCGCGGTTTCGAATATGCAGACTGCGCAGTAGACGACGCCCGCCTGGTGGTACTCAATGCCATGGCTGCACGCGAGCAAGGTGCGCACATTCATACCCGCACCCGCTGCCTGCGCGCAGAACGTGTCGATGGCCTGTGGCAGGTAGAGCTGCAGCATGCCGACGGCAGCCTGCAGACGATTCGCGCGCGTGCCTTGGTCAACGCCGCCGGTCCGTGGGTCGCCCGGTTCATCAAGGATGACCTCAAACTCGATGCACCGTACGGCATACGCTTGATCCAGGGCAGCCACCTCATCGTGCCGCGCCTGTACGAGGGGGATCACGCCTACATCCTGCAGAACGAGGACCAACGCATTGTCTTCTGCATCCCCTACCTGGACCGCTTCACCCTGATCGGCACCACCGATCGCGAATACAGCGGCGATCCGGCCAAGGTGGCGATCACCGGGCAGGAAACCGACTATCTGCTCAAAGTGGTCAACGCACACTTCAATCATCAGTTGAGCCCCAGCGATATCCTGCACACCTACTCTGGCGTGCGGCCGCTGTGCAACGACGAATCGGACAACCCGTCCGCAGTCACGCGTGACTACACCCTCGCGCTGTCCACGACCCAAGGCGAGGCGCCGTTGCTGTCCGTGTTTGGCGGCAAGCTGACCACATACCGCAAGCTTGCAGAATCGGCCATGGCAGAACTCAAGCCGTTCTTCACCCAGATGGGCAAAAGCTGGACAGCCAGCGCCACACTGCCAGGTGGTGAAGACATGAGTACACCTCAGGCACTGGTCGACGACCTGCTTGCGCGCCATCAATGGCTCGCGCCGGACATCGCCAAGCGCTGGGCGGTAACCTACGGCAGCCGCACCTGGCAACTGCTGGAAGGTGTGAGCGGCCCGCAGGATCTGGGCCAAGCGATTGGGGGTGGCCTCTTCACCCGTGAAGTCGATTACCTGCACCAAACCGAATGGGCCGTCAGCAGTCAGGATATTCTCTGGCGCAGGACCAAGCTGGGCCTGTTCACCAGCGAGAGTGAACAGCGCGCACTGGCTGACTACCTGGCACAGGGCAACGCACGCAGCAACGCCGCCTGAATCTTGTAGGGCGACCGCATGGCGGTCGCCCTACGCTCAGGCTTCCCGCCCATACGCCTCTTTTGCCAATGCCAGGTAAAGGGCCCGTTCCTCGCTATTGAGCGCTTCCATCAATGCCGCAGCGTGCTCAAGGTACTGCTGCTCACCCGACTCGCCAGCCTGACGCTCATAGGCTTCCAGCTGTTCATGATACGGCGCGGCCAGGGCTTCGAAGCGCTCGGGATTGAGATTGCGCACAAACCCTTGCCAAAACTCTCGTTGTGCCAGTGCATTGCTCAACACGTCGATGTTTTCACCGGCGATGACGGTATTGCCCGCCCGCATGATCCGTGTGCGCGTAACACCGCTGTGCTCAAAGTAATTCATATGCCGGGGTTGCGCCGGCAGGTCGAGCATTTCAGCCAAGTGGACCCGGTAGGCGAGGTAAACCTCGATATCATCCACAGCGGCGAAAGGGTCCTGGCGCATTTCCTGGATATGCCGAGCGGCAATACTGTCCACAGCGTCCAGGCGATAAAGCGAGCGCCCCAGCCTCAACAAGGTCGCCTCGGCCCGCGCGCCTTCTTCGCCTGCGGTGTGCAAGGCAATATGGGTATTGACTTCCAATTGACTGAGGATCAGTAGCAGCCGGTCCTCGCACGTCCTTTGCCCTTGCGTCT
Source organism: Pseudomonas sp. TR47 (assembly GCF_044143025.1). Taxonomy (NCBI): domain Bacteria; kingdom Pseudomonadati; phylum Pseudomonadota; class Gammaproteobacteria; order Pseudomonadales; family Pseudomonadaceae; genus Pseudomonas; species Pseudomonas sp. TR47. The sequence continues at coordinate 74,142 of NZ_JBHFCS010000018.1, forward strand.
GCCAGTACACGGCTTCGCGCACATCGGTGTTGTCCGCGCAAAGCTCGAGTATCCGCCATACCCTTGCGCGGTAGTAACGCGGATGATCGAGGAAGTCATCCGAGCCTGCGAAATCTGCCAGAAAGCGAAACAGGTCAGCAGACTGGGGTTCCTCGGACAGCATTGTCCAGACCTGCGCGCGCCGGATGCGCACATCGTCGTTTACGTCACCCACCCAACGATCGAGCAGGGTGTTGTCGGCGATGGCGTGCTGGTAGGAGTGACGACGTTGAGCGGCCGCAACACTGCTGCTGGCAAGCAGTTCCTGACTCGCTTCATCCAGAGGGTTGTCATGCACTGAGACTCGTTGCAGTCGATCGCTAAGGCTGCGCAAGTGCCCGTTCACCTGGCGTATCTGGTTCTCGCGAACATCCACCAACCCTCTCCAGGGCATCAGGCCATCGTCTGGCAAGCCTTGCAGCCCGGTTGCTCGCAGCGACACTTCACGCAAGTTGCGCAACCCTGAGAGATCAGGCGCCTGGCCCAACGGGTTATAGTTCAGATCGAGTTGCCGCAGCAGCGTCAGGCTTGCCAGCCTTTGACTGCCAGCATCATCAACGGTAATCCGATTACCCGACAGCCGCAGGGTCCGCAGTTCAGTAAGGCGTTCAAGGCCAACCGGCAAGGTGGTCAGCTCGTTGTCCCGCAGATCCAGCTCGCGAATATGCGTGAACCTGCGCAGAAAATCTTCATCTACCTGCTCAAGGCGCATGTTGCGCAAGGTCAAACGCCGAACATGGCTGAACTCGATGTCTGCCGGAAGGCTCGGCAAGCTGCCCACCTGCTCACCATCGAGATGCAGGACGTAATCGTCACCGGCAAGGCCTGCCGTCTTGCGCCGCCAGGCGCGACGGATCTGATTGGCTATGCGTTCTCGTCGGAGCCCATCCATGAAGCCCACGCGCTGTCGCCGCCAGGCTTCAAGCGCCCCACGCAGGCTTTCCAACTGCTGCTGAAGACGGCTGAGGTGGTCCCAGAGCCCGATTTGGCGGTGCATCAGGTCGCGTATGTAAGCGTCCAGTTGCGCATCGGTCAAGGTAAGGAAAATATCATGTATGCCACGCCGGATCGCTTGGCGGCTGCTCTCGCCACCGCCACTGAGCACATAGCCGATACGACCGTCGGCAATTCGTCGCGGCGGTCGATAGCGCTCGGCGATAGGTTCAAGGCCCATCAACTTCGCTGACTTCTGCCGATCAGCGCTGGCCTTTCGAGAAAGCCTTTCGCCCAGCTCACGGGCCGTCATCCGATCACCCCCCAGCGCCATTTTCTGGCTTTCCTCGAGGGTAAGGAGCAGGCACGGCATATAACCCTGGGCAGGGGCTAACGCGGTGGCATCACTCAAGTGATAACCCTGGTCGGTCTGGATGACACATCTGATTCGCGACGCGTCGCTGCCACCCTTTGCCGCCAATAAGCGACCGCCCGATTCTCCCAGGCGCAGCTCGATACGCACCGACGGCGGCCAGGGAGCCAGTTCATCGATCAACTCCAGAGACAGTCGCTGGGTATCGGCAGTGACCGCACCCGGGTGCTCGAACCCCATCAATGCTCGGTCAAGTCGACTTTCCTGCAAGTACCAGCGTGCGCGCTCGGCCATTGCCAGCGGTACACGGCCACTGGCCAGCAGCACCTTGATTTGCTCACCGCTTGCCAGCCCAAGAACTTCTTCAGCGCAACGCACCGACAGACCTGGGAAGATCCTGATCAGCATGGCGCCAGCAGCAGAGGGCGGCCCTTGCCGAGCTGCCAGTTCCCGCTCGAGAGCGGCGCCCCGCAGGTCAGGATCCAGTTCAAGGCACTCGTGACGTGCAAAAGCCTCTACCAGCCGGGCAGGAGCAGGCGCTTCCTGCAAGTGCAGATGGCGCAATTGATTGTGCTCAAACCCGGTCAGGCGAAGTACCGTCTCGGCGGTCTGGTCAGATGCTTGCGCAAAGTCCCCGCCAAACCTGCGCAACAGCTCCCCTCCGCCATCGAGATAGTGAGCCGAGACCGGCCGGTGAGCCAGCCTCAACCGACCCTCGCCTTCGTGCAGGGGCGTGAGCGCATCGACAAACGGAACCCGTTCAAGCAGCCGGCCCACGCCTGCCACCCCGACGCCGACCACGGCACCGACAGCAAGGTTCTGCGCCACGCCAAACAGATGATCCAGTGCGCCCTGGCGGTCGCCTATCCGCCAATCGGCGTAACCTTTGTAGACTTCGCTGACCACATCTACCGCAGCCACAGCGAACATCACCTGCCCCAACACCGGAATGAACAGTGCAGCCAGGTTCAGGGCATCGAGCCCCGCACTTTCGAGAGCCTCAAGCCGCTGATGGCGCTCGATAGCAGTTTGGTCGCCGGTGGGTACCGCCAGGATCCTTGCATCGTCAAGCATCTTGTCGACCTGCAAGCCACGTAAATAGCCGAACAAGGGCGTATCGATCGCAAAGTTACGCCCATCCAGAACAGCTGGCACTCGCGCGCTGCTTGCCTTGATCAGGCGCTCCAGGGTGGCGGTGAAGGTTGGTCGGTCACGTTCACTGATGAATCTCCTGAAAAAGGACCGGTAATGAGGCGCACGCAGCCGTTTGGCCAAAGACTGGTACAAGGCGTCCCAGGAGGCATGCCTGGCCATCGGACGATATGGGTCCTGCGGTATCCAGCTGACGACCCCCAAAAGTGGCCCTTCGGCGTTCTCGCGCAACTCCAGGGTGACCACCCCATGGATACGCTTGCCCAACAGAAACAACTGGCGAGGTGTGACAACACCCGGTACCGCCGGCACGATGGGCTTGCTTGCGAAGAGGGGCAACAAGCGCAGGTAGTCCTCTTCGTCCAGTTCGCACTTGATCGTTGCCATACGCACGGCAACGTCCAGTTTGGCGCGCAGGCTTTCTTCGAACATGCGCTGCACCGCTAAACGGGCAAAATTCTCCGGCGCGGTGGGCCTGCTTTTGGGGAACAGTTGCGAGCGCAGCAGTTGCTGATACTGCCCGCCAATATCCAAGTCTCTGCAGCAGCGGGCAAACACCTCGAACGCCAGCGGCAGCCGTACCCCATGGCCGTCCTGCAGATAGGCTCGGCGATGAAGCGACGGCGTGGTCTCGCTTTCATGAAAGTTGTGCAGCGCCGCCGTCAACAAGGATTGCGCACTGTGCAGTGTCCTCCAGGGTGTATGCAGGTGTGGCGCTGCGCTGGGCATAGGCACATCGTCCTCGATGCAGACCTGCATGCTGCGCACATCGACGTTGGCCAGGCCTTTGGCACGCATGGCCTGTTCGAGCAATGGCGAGGCAAAGGCCTCCAGGCTGGGAATGCTTGCCAACCTGTTCTTGACGCGCTCAGCGGCGTCCTGCTCAAAACGCAGGGCCCTGTGAAAGGTCAGAAGGAGATCGACATTGCTGGTTCTCAGCCAGGGCGCAAGCTGGCGGGCAATGAAGGCATCGACGGAATCGGAAGGGATCGCAATGACGGACACGAAATGAGCTCCTGATAATGAGGCAGCAAGCTCAACATGTGCTTTTCATGCAGGGGTGTTATTTAAAGCTGACGCCACGGACTCTGCGAGGCGCCCACCGTTCGGATTGCCGAACGCAATAGAGGCACTCATTCGGCGTTCCGACCACGGAGCTTTGCGCAAAAACCTTCATATAGGGTTCATGCCCAGGCTTTTCGCGGGGTTATGATCATTGTGAGAGCTTGGCACGAGTCATGCTCTACACTTGGAAGCCGAATGCACAACGCTTCATGCTGCATGCGTTGAACGAAAGAGTCCGCCAACGGCTCCATAAAAAAAACAAACACGTCGAGGAAAATTTGATGCGTATCGTTCGTCAATTGCTGGGGGCCGCCATCGCGGCTGCAGTCATCGCTTCGCCCGCCATGGCCGAAGAGCTGACCGGCACCCTGAAGAAGATCAAGGAGTCGGGCACCATCACCCTGGGGCACCGTGACTCCTCCATTCCGTTTTCCTACCTGGCTGGCAAGCCGCAACCCGTGGGTTACTCCCATGACATCCAGCTGGCAGTGGTCGAAGCCCTGAAGAAGCAACTGGGTACTGACATCAAGGTCCGTTACAACCTGGTCACTTCGCAAACCCGTATCCCACTGGTGCAGAACGGCACCGTCGACCTGGAATGCGGCTCCACCACCAACAACGTCGAGCGCCAGCAGCAGGTCGCCTTCTCGGTGGGTATCTTCGAAGTCGGCACGCGCCTGCTGACCAAGGTCAAGGATGGTCAGCCGTCCTATAAAGACTTCGAGGATCTGGCCGGCAAGAACGTGGTGACCACCGCCGGCACCACCTCCGAGCGCATCCTCAAGGCGATGAACGCCGACAAGCAGATGAAGATGAACGTGATTTCCGCCAAGGACCACGGTGAAGCCTTCAACATGCTTGAAAGCAACCGAGCCGTGGCCTTCATGATGGATGACGCCCTGCTGGCCGGTGAAATGGCCAAAGCGCGCAAGCCTGCGGACTGGGTCATCACCGGAACGCCACAGTCTTACGAGATCTATGGCTGCATGATGCGCAAGGGCGACGAGACCTTCAAGAAAGCCGTCGACGATGCCATCGTGGGCTATTTCAAGTCGGGCGAAGTCAACAAGAGCTACGACAAGTGGTTCCAGCAGCCGATTCCGCCAAAAGGCCTGAACCTTCAGTTCCCGATGAGCGACGAACTGAAAAAGCTGATCGCCGAGCCGACCGACAAGGCCGCAGACGAGAAGAAATCCTGATCCTCAGTTAGTGGCCTGGTGCGCAAGCGCACGAATCAACGCTGCAAGCCACTCATTAGTGTCTAACCTTTCATCCGAGGGCGCCAAGCGCCCCCGGATGCTCGAAGGTGCCCGTGAAACAACCGTCTGAGGGGAAATCCCGATGAATTACAACTGGGACTGGGGCGTGTTCTTCAAGTCCACCGGCGTGGGCAGCGAAACCTATCTGGACTGGTACATCACCGGCCTGGGCTGGACCATCGCCATCGCCATTTCCGCCTGGATCATCGCGCTGCTGCTGGGCTCGCTCCTTGGCGTCATGCGTACCGTGCCGAACCGCCTGGTATCGGGTATCGCAACCGCCTACGTGGAGCTGTTCCGCAACGTGCCGCTGCTGGTGCAACTGTTCATCTGGTACTTCCTGGTGCCAGACCTGCTGCCTGAGGGCCTGCAGGTATGGTTCAAGCAGGACCTCAACCCGACCACCTCGGCATTGATCAGTGTGGTCATCTGCCTGGGCCTGTTCACCGCTGCCCGCGTCTGCGAACAGGTACGCACCGGCATCCAGGCACTGCCGCGCGGTCAGGAAGCTGCCGCCCGCGCCATGGGCTTCAGCTTGCCGCAGATCTACAACAACGTGCTGTTGCCTCAAGCGTACCGGATCATCATTCCGCCGCTCACCTCCGAGTTCCTCAACGTGTTCAAGAACTCTTCGGTAGCCTCGCTGATCGGCCTGATGGAGCTGCTGGCACAGACCAAGCAGACCGCTGAGTTTTCCGCCAACCTGTTCGAGGCGTTCACCCTGGCTACGCTGATCTACTTCACCCTGAACATGGGCCTGATGCTGCTCATGCGTCTGGTCGAGAAGAAAGTCGCCGTGCCTGGCCTGATTTCCGTGGGGGGCAAGTAAATGGAAATGGATTTCAGCGAAATCATCCCGGCCCTGCCTGCCCTCTGGGAAGGTATGGTCATGACCCTCAAACTGATGGTCATGGGCGTGATCGGCGGTATCGTGCTGGGCACCCTCCTGGCATTGATGCGCTTGTCTTCGAACAAGCTGCTTTCGAACATCGCCGGTGCCTACGTCAACTACTTCCGCTCGATCCCGCTGCTGCTGGTGATCACCTGGTTCTATCTGGCGGTGCCGTTCGTGCTGCGCTGGATCACCGGCGAGGACACCCCGGTGGGTGCCTTCACCTCCTGCGTGGTCGCCTTCATGATGTTCGAGGCCGCGTACTTCTGCGAAATCGTTCGCGCCGGCGTGCAGTCGATCTCCAAAGGCCAGATGGGCGCGGCACAGGCACTGGGCATGAACTACGCCCAGACCATGCGCCTGATCATCCTGCCCCAGGCCTTCCGCAAGATGACCCCGCTGCTGCTGCAGCAGAGCATCATCCTGTTCCAGGACACCTCGCTGGTCTACACCGTGGGCCTGGTGGACTTCCTCAACTCGGCACGTTCCAACGGCGACATCATCGGGCGCTCCCATGAGTTCCTGATCTTCGCCGGGGTCGTCTACTTCCTCATCAGCTTCTCCGCTTCGTGGCTGGTCAAGCGCCTGCAAAAAAGGATCACCGTATGATTTCCATCAAGAACGTCAACAAGTGGTACGGCGACTTCCAGGTACTGACCGACTGCAGCACCGAGGTCAAGAAAGGTGAAGTGGTGGTGGTGTGCGGCCCTTCGGGCTCTGGTAAATCCACGCTGATCAAGTGCGTCAACGCCCTGGAGCCGTTCCAGAAGGGCGACATCGTGGTCGATGGCACCTCGATTGCCGACCCCAAGACCAACCTGCCCAAATTGCGCTCGCGGGTCGGCATGGTGTTCCAGCACTTCGAGCTGTTCCCGCACCTGACCATCACCGAGAACCTGACCATCGCCCAGCGCAAGGTACTGGGCCGCAGCGAAGCGGAGGCCACCAAGAAGGGCCTGGCCCTGCTCGAACGGGTCGGCCTCAGCGCCCATGCCAAGAAGCACCCCGGCCAGCTCTCTGGTGGCCAGCAGCAACGTGTGGCGATCGCCCGCGCCCTGGCCATGGACCCGATCGTCATGCTGTTCGACGAGCCGACCTCTGCGCTGGACCCGGAAATGGTCAGCGAGGTGCTGGATGTGATGGTGCAGCTGGCCAACGAAGGCATGACCATGATGTGCGTGACCCACGAGATGGGCTTCGCCCGCAAGGTCGCCAACCGGGTCATCTTCATGGACAAGGGCTGCATCATCGAAGACTGCACCAAGGAAGAGTTCTTCGGTGACCAGGGTATCCGCGACCAACGCACCCAGCACTTCCTCAGCAAGATCCTGCAACACTAAGCCGGCCACAGTATCTGCTGCCCCGGGCCCCACCGGGCAGCGGATGCTGGTCGTGACAAGGCCACTGTGATGAAATGCGACCCCTCGCTACTTCTCCCTGCCAAGCCTGCCGTGAAATCCCGCCTGATCCGCCAATTACTGCTGCCGCCCCTGATCATCCTGCTGATGGTCGGGCTGGGCCTGGCTGGCTACCTGATCAGCGAAAGCAATGGCATACGCGCCCTGAGTGAAAACGGCGAGCGCCAGCTGGAGTTGCACGCGCGTACGGTCGAGAGTGAAATCAGCAAGTACACCTACCTGCCGAGCCTGCTGGAGCTGGAAGACAGCGTCTCGCACCTGCTCACCGACCCAGACGGCGGCTCACGCCAGGCCGTCAACGAATACCTCGAAGGCCTCAACCGCCGCAGCCGCAGCCGGGCTATCTTCGTGCTCGATACCAATGGCCGGGTACAGGCCACCAGCAACTGGCGCGATGCCGACTCGTTCCTCGGTGAAGACCTGTCCTTCCGCGCCTATTTCCAGACCGCCGTGCGCGGCGAGCCGGGCCGTTTCTACGGCATTGGCAGCACCACCGGCGAGGCCGGCTATTACCTGGCCCATGGCCTGGAAGAACACGGCAAGATCATCGGTGTGGCGGTGATCAAGGTGCGCCTGGACACCTTGGAAGAACGCTGGCAACGCGCCCGCCTGGAAGCGTTCGTCAGCGACGAAAACGGCATCATCATCCTCTCCAGCGACCCGGCGCGGCGCCTGAAATCGGTGCGCCCCATGACCCCGCAGATCAAGGAGCGCCTGGCGCGCAGCCTGCAATACTACTGGTGGCCGTTGAACGAGCTGCAGCCGCTGGCCCGCGAGACGCTGGCCGATGGCGTAGAGAAGCTGACCTTCCCGGCCAACAGTGAAACCGCCCACGGCAAAGCGCAGGAGGTGGCCTACCTGGCGCAAACCCGGCGCCTGGTGGATACCCCTTGGCATTTCACCCTGCTCACTCCCCTGCAGGACCTGCGCCGCGAATCGATGGTGCAAGGCATTCTGGTAGGCGTGGCGTTCGCCCTGCTGGCGATCCTGGGTATCGCCTGGAACGAGCGGCGCAAGGTGATCGCCACCCGCTTGGCTGCACGCGAAGCGCTCGAAGAAGCCAACAGCCAGCTGGAGCGGCGCATTGCCGAGCGCACCGCCGACCTGCGCGCCAGCAACGAAAGGCTCAAGGGGCAGATCCGCGAACGCCGTCACGCCGAGCAAACCCTGCGCCACGCCCAGGACGAACTGGTTCAGGCCGGCAAATTGGCAGCCATCGGGCAGATGTCCACCAGCATCGCCCACGAGCTCAACCAGCCGCTGGCGGCGCTGCGGACACTGTCCGGCAACACCGTACGCTTTCTCGAGCGCGGCGCGCTGGACACCGCCAGTACCAACCTGCGCACCATGAACGAACTGATCGACCGCATGGGCCGCATCACCGCCAGCCTGCGTTCGTTCGCCCGGCGTGGTGACGACCGCGGCCAGGCATCGCTGGCCAAGGCCGTGGAGGCCACCTTGCAGGTGCTGGCCAGTCGCATCAGTGGCTGCCACCTGAAGCTGCACAGCCAGTTCGACGACCTGCAACTGGCCATTGACCAGACCCGCCTGGAGCAGATTCTGGTCAACCTGATCGGCAATGCCCTGGACGCCATGGCTGCCCAGCCGGCACCTGAGCTTTGGCTGGAAGGCGAGTTGCAAGGCGACAAGTACCGCCTGCGGGTACGCGACAATGGCCATGGCATCGATGACGAGGCGCGCAAGCACCTGTTCGAACCCTTCTTCACCACCAAACCGGGCGAACACGGCCTGGGCCTGGGCCTGACCCTGTCGGCGAGCCTTGCCGCCGCCGCCAAGGGCAGCCTCAACGTCGAGCACCCTGTCAGTGGCGGAACGGCCTTCGTTCTCGCCCTGCCGCTGGTGTCCCCCCCTAATGAATCGGCAGAGCTCCCATGAACCAAGCGCCTCTTACCGTCCTGATCGTTGAAGACGACCCGCATGTGCTGCTCGGCTGCCAGCAGGCGCTGGCCCTGGAAGACATCGCCTGCGAGGGTGTCGGTAGCGCCGAACAGGCGCTGGAACGGATCGGTGATGACTTCGCCGGCATCGTCGTCAGTGACATCCGCCTGCCGGGCATCGACGGCCTGGAACTGCTCAACCGCCTCAAGGCGCGCGATCGCAGCCTGCCGGTGGTACTGATCACCGGCCATGGCGATATCGACATGGCCGTCGGCGCCATGCGCAATGGTGCCTACGACTTCATGGAGAAGCCCTTTTCGCCGGAACGCCTGGTCGACGTGGTGCGCCGCGCGCTCGAACAGCGCGGGCTATCGCGCGAAGTGCTGGCCCTGCGCCGCCAACTGGCCGAACAGAGTAGCCTGGAAGGCCGCATCATCGGCCGCTCGCCCGCCATGGAGCAATTGCGTGAGCTGATCGCCAACGTTGCCGACACCTCGGCCAACGTGCTGATCGAAGGCGAGACCGGTACCGGCAAAGAGCTGGTCGCCCGTTGCCTGCACGATTTCAGCCGGCGCCAGAACCAACCGTTTGTGGCGCTCAATTGTGGCGGCCTGCCGGAAAACCTGTTCGAGAGCGAAATCTTTGGCCATGAGGCCAATGCTTTCACCGGCGCAGGCAAGCGCCGTATCGGCAAGATCGAGCACGCCAACGGCGGTACCTTGTTCCTCGATGAAGTCGAGAGCATGCCGATCAACCTGCAGATCAAACTGCTGCGGGTACTGCAGGAGCGCACCCTGGAGCGCCTGGGCTCGAACCAGAGCATTGCGGTGGACTGCCGGGTGATCGCCGCAACCAAGGCCGACCTCGACCAGCTCGGCCAGAGTGGGCAGTTCCGCAGCGACCTGTACTACCGCCTCAACGTGGTAACCCTGGAGTTGCCGCCACTGCGCGAGCGTCGTGAAGACATCCTGCAACTGTTCGAACACTTCCTGCAGCAGTCGGCGCTGCGCTTCGACCGGGACATGCCGACACTGGACAGCCAGACCCTGTCGCGCCTGATGGCCCATGACTGGCCCGGCAATGTGCGGGAACTGCGCAACGTTGCCGAGCGCTATGCCCTGGGCCTGCCAGCGTTCAAGAAAGGCCCGAGCGGTGGCGCCAGCCAAGGGTTGGGCTTTGCCGAAGCGGTAGAGGCGTTCGAGCGCAATCTGCTCAGCGATGCCCTGCAACGCACCGGCGGCAACCTCAGCCAGGCCAGCCAGGAGCTGGGCATGGCCAAGACCACGCTGTTCGACAAAGTGAAAAAGTACGGGCTGGGCTGAACGTCTGCGAGAGGAAGGCCTACGCCACTTTCATAACCCGGCAATATGTGTCACGTCCTCGCGATGTGACTGCAGATAAGGCAGCACGGCCCCCAGCAACGGTGCCTTGAATGGCTCCTGGAACCGATGTGCCAACCCCGGGATCAGCCGCAGCTGGCTACCGCGGATATGCGCCGCCAGGTGCACCCCATGCATCACCGGCAACAAAGGGTCAGCCGTCCCATGCACCACCAATGTCGGTACGCGCAGCTGGTTGAGCAGCGCTACCCGGCTTGGCTCGGCCAGGATCGCCATGATCTGACGCTTGGCACCTTCAGGGTTGAACGCCCGGTCATAGGCCTGCGCGGCCTGCTGTACCAAAGCGGCCCGGTCATCATGCACCTGGGGGCTGCCCAACGCCGCCAGCAGGTCGGCCTGCTGCTCGATGGCCACTTCCCGATTCGGCGCACTGCGCCGGGCCAGCAGTTGCACCAGCGCTGGGGCTGGCGCCGGCAGGCCTGCCGCGCCAGAGCTGGACATGACCAGTGTCAGGCTGCGCACCCGCTCCGGCGCCATTGCAGCCATGTGCTGGGCGATCATCCCACCCATGCTGACACCCAGAACATGGAATTGACCAATCCCCAATGTGTCCATCAGGCGCAGCCCGTCACCCGCCATGTCGGTCAGCGTATAGGGCGCGGCAACCGGCAGGCCGAACTTGTAGCGCAACAGCTCGACCGTGAGATTGGCCGAGGGAGGCTGTTGGTTCCAGCGCGACAGGCCAACATCGCGGTTGTCATAGCGAATGACCCGAAAGCCTTGTCGACACAAGGCCTCGACCACATCATCCGGCCAGTGGATCAGTTGCCCACCCAGGCCCATGACCAGCAGCAAAGCCGGGTCCCGTGGCGCGCCGACACTTTGGTAAACCAGGCTCAGATCGCCTGCTTCGGCCCGCTGGACCGGTACATGAGTGTCACAACGCTGATCGGCGAAGCTCGCCGGCACGCTCACAATGAACAAGAAAAAAAGCAAAAAAGCCCGCATGAAAGAAACACCAGAATGCAGATCCCCAGTAGAGCGCGAGTCTGATGAAAATCGTTCGGGCGCGCTGCCACAGTTCCGTGACAGTTTGATGAAGCCCGCCCAGTGGTGCGGCGCAAGGTCCAGTCGACAGCGGGACCAACATGAGGGAAACTCAACTCATTCTCTGTTCACTCAAATTATGCTCTCGGAGTCAGCCGTGCTGGAGATCCGCCACCTGAAAACCCTTCATGCCCTGCGCGAGGCTGATAGCCTGGTGGAGGCCGCCGAGCGTCTGCACCTCACCCAGTCGGCGCTGTCGCATCAGTTCAAGGAACTTGAAGAACGCCTGGGCCTGCCGCTGTTCGCACGCAAGACCAAACCTATCCGCTTCACCAGCGCCGGCCTGCGCTTGCTGCAACTGGCAGATGCCACCCTGCCGCTGCTGCGTGGTGCGGAACGTGACATCGCCCGCCTGGCCGGGGGTACTGCCGGGCGCCTGCACATGGCCATCGAATGCCACAGCTGCTTCCAATGGCTGATGCCCACCATCGACCAGTTCCGTGATGCCTGGCCGGAAGTGGAGCTGGACCTGGCTTCGGGCTTCGCATTCGCGCCGCTGCCCGCCCTCGCCCGTGGCGACCTGGACCTGGTAGTGACCTCCGACCCACTGGACCTTGCCGGCATCACTTACGTGCCGCTGTTCACCTATGAAGCCATGCTCGCCGTGGCCAACCAGCACCCGCTGGCCAGCAAGCCTTACATCGTGCCCCAGGACCTGCTCGACCAGACGCTGATCACCTACCCGGTGGAGCGCGACCGGCTGGACATCTTCACCCGCTTCCTGGAGCCGGCCGACATCGAGCCGGCGGCCGTACGCACCTCGGAGCTGACGGTGATGATGATGCAACTGGTGGCCAGCGGCCGCGGAGTGTGTGGCATGCCGCACTGGGCGCTGCATGAGTACAGTTCGCGCGGGTATGTGAAGGGCAAGCGCCTGGGCGAGAAAGGCCTGTTCGCCACGCTGTATGCGGGAGTGCGCACCGACATGCTCGATGCTCCCTACATGCGCGACTTCCTGCTCACCGCCAAGGACACCTCGTTCGCCACGCTCGATGGGGTCAGCGCGGTACGCTGAGAGCCTTGCGGTAGAGCGGCAGTATCAGGTCGCGGGTCAGCGGCGCCAGCTCAGGCATCGGTGCCTGGTCAGCGGCCAGCCAGATCACTTCCTCGATTTCCGCCGCCGGGACCACGGCCTCGGCGCTGTCGACCCGGAACAGCTCGGCCTGCACCTCATAGCCGGGCTCGTTGGCGGCCGGTGCGCTGAAACGGCCCAGCGGGATGGCCCGAGCAGGGTCAATGCGCAACCCTAATTCCTCATGCAGTTCGCGCACCAGTGCATCCAGCGGCGTTTCACCCGCATCGATCTTGCCCCCAGGCTGCATGAACGCCTGAGTACCGCGTTTGCGTACCAGCAGGGTTCGACCCAATGGGTCGATCAACAGGGCAGCGGCAATGCGGATAACGTTGGGCATGGTCAGGCTCACTCTTAAAGCCCGTGAGGATCCCATGGGGCCCTGTCGCCGGCAAGCCGGGTTCACAGACGAACGGTCCCTTGCCAATCCGCCAGCGACCCGCCATAACCTTCTCATGAACCTGCCTGCCCAACAGCACCCGGTGCTGGCGCTGTTCCACCCCGCCATCGGCACCTGGTTCCGTCGCCATTTCGCCACGGTCACCGACGCCCAGGCCCGCGCCTGGCCGTTGATTCACGCCCGCCAATCGATGCTGCTGGCCGCGCCGACCGGCTCGGGCAAAACCTTGAGCGCCTTTCTCGCGGTGCTCGACGAGCTGTTCCGTGAGGGCCTTGAACACGACGGCGAACTGCCCGCGCAAACCCAGGTAGTGTACGTTTCGCCGCTCAAGGCACTGTCCAATGATATTCGCCTGAACCTGCAGGCGCCGCTCGAAGGCATCAGCCAGGCACTGCTAGACCAGGGGCTGACGCCGCCGCGCATCACCACTGCCGTACGCACCGGCGACACGCCACAAAAAGAACGCGCGGCCATGCGCAAACTGGCCCCGCACATCCTCGTGACCACGCCCGAGTCGCTCTACGTGCTGATGGGCTCTGCCTCGGGCCGCGCTGGCCTGAGCGGCGTGCACACGGTGATCGTCGATGAGATTCACGCCTTGGCCGGCAACAAGCGCGGCGCCCACCTGGCACTGACGCTGGAGCGCCTTCAAGCGCTCACCGGGCGGGGGCTGCGGCGCATAGGGTTGTCTGCCACCCAGCGCCCGGTGGAGCGCGTGGCAGCGTTTCTGGCCGGCCACCAACGCCCTTGCGCAATCGTCGATATCGGCCACGCCCGCCAGCGCGACCTTGCCCTTGAAGTGCCCCCCGTGCCCTTGGGCGCGGTCATGGCCACGGATGTGTGGAACCTGGTCTACGATCGCCTGGCAGCTCTGGCCCGCGAACACCGCACCACGTTGGTATTCGTCAACACTCGGCGCCTGGCCGAACGCCTCACCCGCCACCTCAGCGACCGCCTTGGCAAAGAGGCCGTGGCCGCACACCACGGCAGCCTGGCCAAGGAGCTGCGCCTGGATGCGGAGCAGCGCCTGAAAAACGGCCAGTTGCAGGTGCTGGTATCCACGGCTTCCCTGGAGCTGGGTATCGATATCGGTGATGTCGACCTGGTTTGCCAGATCGCCTCGCCAGGCTCCATCGCCGCGTTCTTGCAGCGGGTCGGCCGCTCCGGGCACCAGGTCGAAGGCATCCCCAAAGGGCGCCTGTTCGCCACCTCGCGGGATGACCTGATCGAGTGCACGGCCCTGCTCGACTGTGTGCAACAGGGCGAGCTCGAGCAGTTGCACATACCCCATGCGCCACTGGACGTACTGGCCCAGCAGATCGTCGCCGAAACCAGCAACCAGCCGTGGCAGGAACAGGCATTGTTCGACTGCCTGCGCAAGGCAACGCCCTACACCGAGCTGGACACCAAGCACTACCAAGCGCTGCTAAGCATGCTCGCCGAAGGCTACAACGGACGCCAAGGCATTCGCAGCGCCTACCTGCACCGCGACGCGGTGAGCGGCACCTTGCGCGGGCGCCGCGGTAGCCAGCTGACCGCGCTCACCAGCGGCGGCACCATCCCCGAGACCGCCGACTACGCTGTGCTGCTGGAGCCGCAGGCGCTGAACATCGGCAGCGTCAACGAAGACTTTGCCGTGGAGAGCATTGCTGGCGACATCTTTCAGTTGGGCAATGCGTCCTATCGGATCCTGCGGGTGGAACCCGGCCGGGTAAGGGTCGAAGACGCCCACGGCCTGCCGCCGACCATTCCGTTCTGGCTAGGAGAGGCGCCGGGACGCAGTGACGAATTGTCCGCCGCCGTTGCCCGCCTGCAGGCACGTCTCGATGAGCAACTGGGGCTGAGTAACGGCGCTTTCGCCCCAGTGCTGTCATGGCTGCAAAGTACTTATGCACTGGACGAGGCCTGCGCCAGCCAACTGCTCGATTACCTGGGGCGTACCCGTGAAGTGCTGGGCGCCCTGCCCTCGCAACACACGCTGGTGATGGAGCGCTTCTTCGACGAGTCCGGTGGCACCCAGTTGATCACCCATTCGCCCTACGGCAGCCGCATCAACCGCGCCTGGGGCCTGGCGCTGCGCAAACGCTTCTGCCGCACGTTCAATTTCGAATTGCAGGCGGCAGCCAGCGAGGACGCCATCGTGCTGTCACTGTCGACCAGCCACAGTTTCGAGCTGGACGAAGTCTGGCGCTACCTGTCCAGCCGCAACGCCGAGCACATTCTCATCCAGGCCCTGCTCGATGCGCCCTTGTTCGGGGTGCGCTGGCGTTGGAACGCGGCAGTGGCAATGGCCTTGCCGCGCTACGTCGGCGGACGCAAGGTGGCGCCGCAGATCCAGCGCATGAAAAGCGAAGACCTGATTGCCGCCGTGTTCCCCGACCAGATCGCCTGCCTGGAAAACATCGCCGGTGAACGGCAAATCCCGGATCACCCGCTGATCGAGCAGACCCTCGACGACTGCCTGCACGAAGCCATGGACAGCGAGGGCTGGATGGCACTGTTGAGGCGCATGGAAAGCGGCCAGGTGCGCTTGCTGAGCCGCGACCTGCCGGCCCCCTCGCCGCTGGCCTCGGCCATCCTCAACGCCAGGCCATATGCGTTCCTTGATGATGCACCGCTGGAGGAGCGCCGAACCCAGGCGGTACTCAACCGACGCTGGAACGAGGTGCACAGTGGCGACGACCTGGGCGCGCTGGACGCCGATGCCATCAGCGCTGTCCAGGCAGAGGCCTGGCCGCAACCCGGCAGCGCCGACGAAATGCACGAAGCCTTGATGAGCCTGGGCGCCATCAGCCAGCACGAAGTCCAGGCCAACCCGACCTGGGGCTTGCTGCTCAGGCAACTGGCCAAGGCGGGCCGGGCGTTACGCTTGCCCGACGAACACCTGTGGCTGGCCCGCGAGCGCCTGAGCCTGCTCCAAGCGCTGTATCCGGATGCACGTCTGGAGCCCGCCCTCCACGTGCTCCCCGGCTTCGACCAGGCCCCGGACCCGGACAGTGCACTGAGCGAGCTGCTGCGCGCCCGCCTGAGCGGCCACGGCCCGCTGACCCTGGCGCAGATCGCCGCACCACTGGGCAAGCCGCAGGCAGCCATCGAACAGGCACTGGCCCGCCTGGAAGCAGAGGGCTACGTACTGCGCGGCCAGTTCAGCCCAGGTGAGGTGCAACGGCAATGGTGCGAACGCCACCTGTTGGCGCGTATCCATCGCTACACAGTCAAACGCCTGCGCCGAGAGATCGAGCCGGTAAGCCTGCAGGACTTCATGCGCTTTGTGTTTGACTGGCAGCACCTTGCGGCCGACGAAAAATTGCGTGGGCCGCACGCTGTGGCCGAGGTGCTTGAGCAGTTGCAGGGTTTCCCAGCCGCGGCCGGCGCCTGGGAGGCAGAGCTGCTGCCGGCACGGATCAAGGACTACAGCATTCACTGGCTCGACGAGGCGTGCCGTAGCGGGCAGTTCGCCTGGAGCCGCCTGGCGGGCAAAGTGTCGAGCAGTACGCTGGCGAGTACGCCGCTGGTGCTGTTGCCACGTCAACACCTGGGCTTGTGGCGCAGCCTTGTACCTGCGCCGGCTCTGGACGAGCTAAGCCCGCGTGCGCAACGTGTGCATCAGGTATTGCAGGCGCATGGCGCTCTGTTCTTCGACGAACTGACCCAGCAAGCCCACTTGTTGCCCAGCGAGCTGGAAACGGCGTTACAGGAATTGGTCGGTTCGGGCCTTGCAAGTGCCGACAGCTTTACCGGGCTGCGTAGCCTTATCACCCCGGCGGCGAAACGCTCATCGCGCAACAGCCGGCGCGGCCATGCGCCGATTTCCACCAGCATGGCGCACGCCGGGCGCTGGGCGCTGTTACGCAGGGGCAATGCCGAAGTGGACGACGGGCAACGGTTGGAACACCTCGCCCGCACCCTGTTAAGACGCTATGGCGTGATCTGCTGGCGGCTGCTGGAGCGCGAGAGTGATGTGCTGCCACCCTGGCGTGAGCTGCTGCGCTGCTGCCACCGGCTTGAGGCGCGCGGCGAGATTCGCGGCGGGCGCTTCATCGCCGGCTTGGCCGGGGAGCAGTTCGCCCTGCCCGAAGCGGTCGGGCTGCTGCGCCAGGTACGCCGGCGCGAGATGGAGGGCGCGCTGGTGGTGGTCAGCGCCAGTGACCCGTTGAACCTGATCGGGTCGCTGCTGCCCGGAGCGAAGGTGCCGGCGGCCGGTGGCAATCGTGTGTTGTACCGTGATGGCGTGCCGGTGGCAGTGCGAGTTGCCAACCGCTACGCCTACCTGGTGCAAGCGACGAATGAAGAGCAGCAACGGTGGCGGCAGAAACTGCTGCGCGAATGATTTTCGATACCCCGATTTTCATGTTCAGCGCTGCGCAACCGGGCTATGGTCGGGGTTTGCCCCAGGCCCTGAGCCTGACCGCGCCATCGTAAGGACCCCGTATGAGCCTGTCACTTCTCAGTCGCTATGCCGTGTTTGCCGCCTGTGTTCTGTTCACCGTGGCGAGCCTGCCGTTCCTGAACCATGAATGGCTGTGGCCGTTCACCCTGATTACGGCCGTGCTCAGCCTGATCGGTTTGTTCGACCTGCTGCAGCAACGCCACGCGGTACGCCGCAACTACCCGATACTGGGCAACATCCGCTACCTGGTCGAGGGCATTCGCCCGGAGATCCGCCAGTACCTGCTGGAAGCCGACAGCGATGCCCTGCCCTTCTCCCGCGCCCAGCGCTCGCTGGTGTACGCGCGGGCCAAGAACGAAGCGTCGGACAAGCCCTTCGGTACGCTGATCGACGTGTACGAGTCTGGCTTCGAGTTCATCGGCCACTCCATGCGCCCGGCCCCGCTGGCCGACCCCTCAAGCTTCCGGATCATCATTGGCGGACCGCAGTGCAGCCAGCCCTATTCGGCATCGATCTTCAACATTTCCGCCATGAGCTTTGGCTCGCTGAGTGCCAATGCCATCCGCGCGCTCAACCAAGGGGCCAAGCTGGGCAACTTCCACCATGACACCGGCGAAGGCAGCATCAGCCCCTACCACCGCGAACACGGCGGCGACCTGGTGTGGGAACTGGGCAGCGGCTACTTCGGCTGCCGCACAGCGGACGGGCGCTTCGACCCCGAGCGTTTTGCCGCCCAGGCGCGCAGCCCGCAGGTGCGGATGATCGAGATCAAGATGAGCCAGGGCGCCAAGCCCGGCCACGGCGGCATCCTGCCCAAGCACAAGGTCACCCGGGAAATCGCCGAGACCCGCGGCATTCTCATGGGTGAGGACTGCATCTCGCCATCCCGCCACAGCGCGTTCTCCACACCCATCGAGATGATGCAGTTCATCGCCCGTCTCCGTGAGCTGTCCGGCGGCAAGCCGGTGGGCTTCAAATTCTGCCTGGGCCACCCGTGGGAATTCATGGGCATCGCCAAGGCCATGCTGGAAACAGGCATCCTGCCCGACTTCATCGTGGTCGATGGCAAGGAAGGTGGTACCGGTGCCGCACCGGTGGAGTTCACCGACCATATCGGTGTGCCGCTGCGCGAAGGGCTGCTGTTCGTGCACAACACCCTGGTCGGCCTGAACCTGCGCGACAAGATCAAGCTTGGCGCCAGCGGCAAGATCGTCAGCGCCTTCGACATCGCCAGCGTGCTGGCCATCGGTGCCGACTGGGCCAACTCTGCTCGCGGCTTCATGTTCGCCATCGGCTGCATCCAGTCGCAGAGTTGCCATACCAACAAATGCCCCACGGGCGTGGCCACACAAGATCCGTTGCGCCAGCGTGCGCTGGTGGTCCCGGACAAAGCCCAGCGGGTCGTGAACTTCCACCACAACACCTTGCGCGCCCTGGCCGAAATGCTCGCAGCGGCCGGCCTGGAACACCCCGCGCAACTGGAAGCCAAGCACTTGGTGCGGCGCGTGTCGGCTACCGAAATCAAGCTGTTCTCGCAGATGCATGTGTTCTTGAAGCCGGGGGAGTTGCTGACTGGCGAGGTGGACGGGCAGTTCTATTCGCGGATGTGGCAGCTGGCGCGGGCGGACAGCTTCGAGCCGCACAGTGAGGTGGCGGCCTGATAGACCCCTGGGGCTGCTGCGCAGCCCTTTCGCGACACAAGACGGCATCTACAGGGATGTGTCGCGAAAGGGCCGCAAAGCGGCCCCGGCTATCTCACATCAGGAAGCGTTACCGGCTACACCCTGTAGTTCTTTCGGCGCCAGGCGGAACGCGTAGTACAGCACCGTCAGCAGCACCAGGAACGCCGGGCCAATGTACAGCGCCACACGGGTATCCTCGAAGTACGCCATCAAGCCAACCACCAGCACCAGGAAGCCCAGCGCCAGGTAGGAACTGAGCGGCCACAGCCACATGCGGTACTTCAAGCCCTTGCGCTCGGCGGC
Source organism: Pseudomonas sp. TR47 (assembly GCF_044143025.1). Taxonomy (NCBI): domain Bacteria; kingdom Pseudomonadati; phylum Pseudomonadota; class Gammaproteobacteria; order Pseudomonadales; family Pseudomonadaceae; genus Pseudomonas; species Pseudomonas sp. TR47. The sequence goes on from NZ_JBHFCS010000018.1 coordinate 93,466, forward strand.
CGACAGCCCGGCGCGGAACTTGAGCTGCGCCAGCAGGATCATCACCCAGGTCCAGATCGCGCCGAAGGTGGCGATCGACGTCACCCAGACGAACACCTTCTCTGGCACCAGGTAGTTGGCCAGCACCCCCAGCAGCAAGGCACCGATGGACAGCAGCAGCGCGTTGCGTGGCACGCCGTTTTTCGAAGTACGGGCAAAGACGGCTGGCGCCTGGCCATTTTGCGCCAGGCTGTAGAGCATGCGCCCGGTGCTGAAGATACCGCCGTTGCAGGACGACAGGGCGGCAGTGATCACCACGAAATTGATGATGCCGGCTGCTGTCTTGATACCCAGGCGCTCGAAGGTCATGACGAACGGGCTGCCCTGGCTGCCGATTTCATTCCACGGGTAGATCGACAGGATCACGAACAAGGCACCGACGTAGAACAGCAGAATGCGCCAGAACACCGAGCCAATGGCCTGCGGGATGGTTTTTTGCGGGTTGCGGGCTTCGCCGGCAGTCAGGCCGATCATTTCCACGCCCAGGTAGGCGAACATCACCATCTGCAGCGACATCAGCACACCGGTCACGCCATTGGGCATGAACCCGCCATTGCTCCACAGGTTGGAGATACCGACTGCCACACCGTCGTTGCCCAGGCCGAAGGCGATGATGCCGATGCCGCCCAGGACCATGGCGATGATGGTGACGATCTTGATCAAGGCAAACCAGAATTCGAACTCGCCGAAAGCCTTGACCGCGATCAGGTTCACCGCGCCCATGCTGCCCAGCGCCGCCAAGGCCCAGATCCAGCGTGGCACGTCCGGGAACCAGATGCCCATGTAGATGGCCACGGCGGTGATTTCCGCGACGCAGGTCACCAGCCACAGGAACCAGTAGTTCCAACCGGTCAGAAAGCCCGCCAACGGGCCAAGGTAGTCCTGGGCATAGCGGCTGAACGAACCGGCGACAGGGTTGTGCACGGCCATCTCGCCGAGGGCACGCATGATCACCAGGATCGCCAGGCCACCGATGATGTAGGAAAGCATGATCGCGGGGCCGGCCATCTCAATGGCTTTGGCCGAACCGAGGAAAAGACCGACGCCGATACAGGCGCCCAGCGCCATCAGACGGATGTGCCGTTCGCCCAGTTCACGCTTGAGCGGGCCGCCTTGTGCGGTCTCGCCATGGGCAGGGTGGTTGCCGACGGGCATAGCAATACAACCTCATTTTGTTATTGGATTTGACCTTCGTGCAGCGCCGGCCATGCCGATAGGCGTGGCGTTGGCTTGCCAGGCTGGCCTTGTGGGCCGGCCCGTGTGCCGGTGTAGAGCGGCCCGGCAGGGCGAAGGGGCCGAGCAGTATAGGAAGCTCGCTGTAGGGCTTTTCACTATAAATAACTCAAAATTTGGAGAGAAACCCGCTGACCTACCGCTGCCTCCTGGCTCACCCCCACTACCCTAGCAACTTGGTTGTAAGAAGAAACCCACACCAAAGGCGCATATCCCACATCGGGTTTCTGCACTTTCTACAAATTTTTCACCTACTGCCTTCAACGTCTAAGCTTCAGACAAGCAAGACGAAAATACCTGGCCGGATTGAAGACTATGGGCGCACTGTGGCAATCGGAACCATCCAGAACGGAAGCACCCGAAACACCTCTGGCCGACACGCCGCAGCCAAAGTCCCCACGTCAGCGTCGGCTTTGGTGGCGGCTGATCCTGCTGATCCTGCTGGTGGCGATCACCGCCATCGGCTTTGCCGCTTATGACGAGTTCCGTACGTCCGACCTGCAGTCCCGCGAGTTCAGCAAGCTGGCCAGCACCCTTACCTATTCACTGCAGCCGGGGCCCAGTGACGCCATCGTCTACCCCGGCGAGGGGCCGTTCGACAAACGTCTGGGCTATAGCGCGCTGGGCGAGTTCCTGCCGCGCCTGCTCAAGCGCGACTACCTGATCAGCGAGCAGGTACGGTTTTCGCCTGCCTTGATGAACTACGTGGACCACGGCCTGTTCGCGCCCTACATCGAGAAAATCCAGGCCGGATTGTCGATCATCGATTGCCGCGGCGACACGCTGTACCAGTACAACTACCCGCAATACCTGTATCCGAACTTCGCCGCAATCCCACCGGTGATGGTCAACAGCCTGCTGTTCATCGAAAACCGTGACCTGCTGGACCCGAAGGACCCGAAAAACAACCCGGCAGTCGACTGGCCGCGCTTCGCCAAGGCCGCCTACAGCCAGGTGGCCAAATACCTGGCCTTGCCCGGCCAGTCCGCCGGTGGCAGCACGCTGGCCACGCAGCTGGAAAAATACCGCCATTCCCCGGACGGCCTGACGGTCTCCGGTGCCGAGAAGATCCGCCAGATGATTTCCGCCAGCGTGCGCGCCTACCAGGGCGGGCCTGATACCACCGAGGCACGCCAGCGCATCGTGCGCGACTACCTCAACAGCGTGCCGCTGTCGGCGGTACCAGGCCATGGTGAAGTGCATGGCATGGCCGAAGGCCTGCGTGTGTGGTACGGCGCCGATTTCGACCAGGTCAACCAGGCCCTCACCTCGACCGCGACAGACCCCGAAAGCATGGCCGCACGTGGCTTGGCATTGCGTCAGGTGCTGTCGTTGATGATCGCCCAGCGCCGCCCCTCGCATTACCTGACCAAGGGCCGCGTCGAACTGGCCGAACTCACTGATTCGCACATCCGCGTGCTCGCTGCCAACGGCATCATCGAGCGCGCCCTGGCCGACGCAGCGTTGGCCAGCAAGGCGCTGTACCGCGACTGGGTGGCACAACCGACCATCGTTCCGATCATCACCAACAAAGGCATCAGCCTGGCTCGCAACCGCCTGTCAGGCATGCTCAACCGCCCGCTGTATGACCTGGACCGCCTTGACCTCTCGGCAACGAGTACCTTGCAGGCCGACCTTCAGCTCCAGGTCAGCCAGTACCTGAAGAACCTCTCCGACCCTGAATTCGCTGCGCAGATCGGCCTGATCGGTGAGCGCCTGCTGACCAGCAAGACCACCGACCAGGTGCGCTACAGCTTCACCTTGTTCGAACGCACCGCCGATGGCTCACGGGTGCGGGTACAGACTGACAGCACCGACCAGCCCTTCGACATCAACGAAGGCAGCAAGCTTGAACTGGGCTCGACGGCCAAGCTGCGGGTGCTCACCACCTATCTGCAGATCATCGCCGAACTGCACGACAAGTACGCTGGCATGCCCGCCGCCGAGCTGAAGAAGGTCGAGGTCGCCGAGCTCGATCGCATCACCCAATGGTCACTGGAATGGCTGGCGCTGAACAGCAAGAACCAGAGCCTGGATGCCATGCTCGACGCAGCCCTGGAGCGCAAGTACTCGGCCAACACCGGCGAAGCGTTCTTCACCGGCGGCGGCATGCACGTGTTCAACAACTTCCGCAAGGAGGACAACAGGCGCAACCCGACCCTCAAAGAAGCCCTGCGCGAGTCGATCAACCTGCCCTTCATTCGCCTGATGCGCGACCTGGTGCGCTACGTGACCTACCAGCAGCCATTCAACCGCGTGCCGCTGCTCAAGGACGATTCGGACCCGCGCCGCCAGGAATACCTGGCACGCTTTGCCGACAAGGAAGGCACCAGCTACCTGATGCGCTTCTGGAGGAAGTACCAGCGCAAAACCTCCCAGCAACGCCTGGATACCTTCCTCGACAGCATGCGCGTCACGCCGCAGCGCCTGGCCGCAGTACACCGCTATCTGTTCCCGGCGGCTGGCCAGGAAACCTTCAATGCATTTGTCCGCGCGCACATCAAGGAAGACAAGGTCGCCCTGAGCAGGCTTACCGATGGCCGTCTGGCAGAGATGTACGAGGCCTACGGCCCAGGCAAATATGACCTGCCTGATCAAGGCTATATCGCCAAGGTTCACCCGCTGGACCTGTGGCTGCTCGGCTACCTGCTGAAGAACCCGAGCGCCTCACTCACAGAGATGGTCAATGCCAGCCGCTTCGAGCGTCAGGAAGTCTATGGCTGGCTGTTCAAGAGCCGCCACCAGGGTGCCCGGGACAGCCGTATCCGCACCATGGTGGAAATCGAAGCCTTCCTCGATATTCACCAGCGCTGGAAGAGCGTGGGTTACCCCTTCGATCACCTGGTGCCGTCACTGGCCACCGCCATCGGCAGCTCCGGCGACCGTCCTGCGGCTCTGTCCGAGCTGGTCGGCATCATTCAGAACGACGGTGTGCGCCTGCCCACACTGCGCATCGATACGCTGCACTTCGCCGCCGATACGCCCTACGAAACCAGGCTGAACAGCGACCCCGACCGTGGCCAGCGAATTCTCCCGGTGGAAGTGGCCCGGGCACTCAAAGGCGCCATGTCGCAAGTGGTCGACGCAGGTACGGCGCGGCGTATTTCCGGCAGCTTCAAGCTGCAGGACGGCACCCCTCTGGTGATGGGCGGCAAGACCGGTACAGGCGACAACCGCATCGAAAGCTTCGGCGCCGGGGGCCGGTTGATCGGCTCGCGTTCGCTGAACCGCACCGCCACCTTCGTGTTTTTCCTCGGCGACAACCACTTCGGCACGCTGACCGCCTTCGTGCCAGGGCGCTCTGCGGAGGCGTTCAAGTTCACCTCGGCGCTGCCTGTGCAGGTGCTCAAGGGGATGGCGCCCATCCTCATGCCGTACCTTGAGCCTGGCAATCCGAACGCGTGCAAACCGCCGCAGGTTGCGATGCTTGCGAGTGACCCATCTAAAATTTAAATGATAACCATCGGCATTTGACCGCTTGTGTTTAGATATATCTTGAGTAATATCTTGCGATATATCTAAACACACGGAGCCTCGCTGCCATGCGTGAACATTCCGCCCACGACCCCTTCGAACGCCGCCCCGGCCGGGGTGAACGCGGTCCAAGGGTATTCGCCCCCGGCGACCTCAAGCTGTTGATGCTGTCGCTGCTGGCCGAGCAACCTGGCCACGGCTATGACCTGATCCGCCAGATCGAGAACTTGTTCGATGGCAGCTACACGCCCAGCCCCGGGGTTATCTACCCCACCCTCAACTTTCTCGAGGAAGCAGAGCTGATCAGCGGCCAGGTGCAAGGCAGCAAACGGCTCTACGCCATTACCCAGGCCGGCCGCACCGCCCTGGCTGATCAAGCCGTGGCCCTGGACGGCGTGCGCATGCGCATTGAAGTCAGCAAGCGCGCCCTGCGTGGCCACGACCGCCCGCCAGAAATTCACGAAGCGGTCGGCAACCTGCGCCATGCCCTGCACATGCACAGCGGCCGCTGGACAGCGGAAGAAATCGAACGGGTCCGCACCCTGCTCAACGACACTGCCAAGGCCATCGCCGCCGGGCCGGCCGCCCCTGCCACGGAGAACCTCCATGAGTGACACCATCCACCGCGTCAATCACGAAATCCGCCAGCGCCGCCTGCAGGTACTGCGGGTTACCGACCTCACCCCGCGCATGCGCCGCATCACCCTTACGGGCGCCGAGTTGGAAGGCTTCACCAGCCTGGGCAGCGACGACCACATCAAACTGCTGTTCGCCGAAACCGCCGAACAACAGCAGGCCATAGACGCCCGCAATATGGGCCGCGACGGCGGCGCGCGGCCTACCATGCGCGAATACACGCCGCGGCGCATCGACCTGGTCAACCAAGAACTGGACATCGATTTCGTCCTGCACGGCGATGGCCCTGCATCAACCTGGGCTGCCCAGGCTGCACCGGGGCAGACGCTGAACATTGCCGGGCCACGGGCTTCGATGGTGGTCCCGGATATCTTCGACAGCTACCTGCTCATTGGTGACGAAACAGCCATTGCGGCCATCGGGCGACGCCTTGAAGAACTGCCGGCAGGCCGGCGGGTGCTGGCGGTCATCCAGATCGAGGATGAGCAGGAGCGCCAACCTCTGCCGAGCAAGGCTGAAGTGGAAGTCATTTGGGTGAAGCGGGATGAGGATTTACTGGCGCTGGTGCAGGGGTTGAACTTGCCTGAGGGCAAGCTGTACAGCTGGGTGGCACTGGAGAAATCGCTGACCCGGCAGGCCAAGGCGCTGCTGCTGGAGAAAGGTGCGCCGGAAGATGCCCTTAAAGCGGCTGCTTACTGGCGGGCAGAAGGGACAGCGGACGACGAGTGATGTGCGTCGTCAGGCCCGGTCCTTTCGCGGTTTCACCCGCGAAGGGGCCTGCACAGGCCGAGCAAGCCGCCGCCCGCGCCAGCGATCGAGCCCAAGCAGTACCAGCGCAATTGCCCAGAACCCCGTCAGTACGCCCAAGGCATTGAGCATGACCTGCCCGTAGCCAAGGCTTGCAACGTCGATGAACGGATACGGGTAGACCCCGATCTCACTCCCCCGCCACAGTGCGTAGCCGAAATACACCACCGGGTACAGCGCCCACGGCCCCAGGTGCCAGAGCCGCAAATGCCCCTTGGGCACGGCGAACCACCAGTACGCAATGTACAGTGCCGGCATCACGTCGTGCAGCAGTTCGTCCGCCAGCCATTGCCACCCCTCGGGTTGCCACAGATGCCGCAGCAACACGCTGTAGGCCAGCGCCACCAGCACGATGCTGGCGGCCACGGCGGAACTTACCGAGGGCGACAGGAAGAAGCGCTTGGCGCCTGATTCCCTGCCGAACGCCGCATAGCTGAGCACCGTCGCCACCAAGGTATTGGTCAACACCGTGAAATAGCCGAACACATTGATCAGCCCGCCGATCAGGCTCGCCGCTTCCTGCCAGCGCGCCAGCAGCACCAGGTACACCTGCACAGCCAGGCCCAGCCAGCCAAGCACTGCAGCCAGGGTCAGCCAGGGATGACGCGGCATCTCAGGCGTTGCGCTGCAGTTTCACGTAGAGCTGCTCGACTTTTTCCCGGGCCCAGGGCGTCTTGCGCAGGAAGGTCAGGCTCGACTTGATGGTCGGGTTGCTCTTGAAGCAGCGCACATCCACGCGCTCGGCCAGGCCCTGCCATTGGTAGTGCGCCACCAGCTCGGTGAGGATCTGCTCGAGGGTCTTGCCGTGCAGCGCGTTGTGGTTGGCCGTGCTCATGCCAGTACTCCCGCGGATAAAAAGATGCGCACATTACACGAGTGTAGTGATGAAGGGGGCGCGGCACCGTCAATACAAAAACCGCTGGCAAACGCTGAAACCTCTGTGCTGAAATAGTGATGTTATACAGTAACAATATAAAAGACTCTGCCAAGGACCGCCACTTTCCATGTTGTACTCTCCCCTACGCCTCTCTCCCCTACGCCTCTCTCCCCTCGCCGTCGCCCTCTGGCTCGCTTCATCACCCAGCCAGGCCGTGGAACTCGAACCCCAGGTCATCACCGCCAACCCACTGGGCAACCGCGAGCTGGCTGCCCCCAGCACCGTGCTCGAAGGCGACGACCTGCTGCAGCAACAGCATGGCAGCCTGGGCGAAACCCTCAACAAACAGCCTGGCGTCGCCTCCACCTGGTTTGGCCCAGGCGCCAGCCGCCCGGTGATTCGCGGCCTGGACGGTGACCGTATCCGCATCCTGCGTAACGGCGTCGGCGCCCTCGACGCCTCGGCGCTGTCGTACGACCATGCCGTGCCACTGGACCCGGTCACCGTCGAGCGCGTCGAAATCGTCCGTGGCCCCGCCGCCTTGCTCTACGGCGGCAACGCCATCGGCGGGGTGGTCAATACCTTCGACAACCGCATCCCCGACGCGCCCATCGAGGGCATTCACGGTGCCGGCGAACTGCGTTACGGCGGTGCCGATACCACGCGCAGCAGTGCCGGCAAGCTGGAAGCCGGTGACGGCACCTTCGCCCTGCACCTGGATGCCAACAGCCGCCAGTTCAACGACCTGCGCATCCCAGGCTACGCCCGCAGCTCGAAAGTGCGCGACGCTGATGAGCCCGGCAGCAAGCACCGCCTGGAAAACAGCGACGGACGCCAGGATGGCGGCGCAGTGGGCGGGTCCTACCACTGGGATCACGGCTATGCGGGCCTGTCCTACAGCCGCTACGACAGTAACTACGGCTCGGTGGCCGAGTCCGGCGTGCGCCTGGACATGAAGCAGGATCACTACGGCTTCGCCTCCGAACTGCGTGACCTCGAGGGCCCTTTCAGCTCGGTCAAGGTCGATGCCGGTTACACCGATTACGAGCACAGCGAAATCGAAGAAGGCGAAGTGCACACCACCTTCAAGAACAAGGGCTATGAGGCACGTATCGAGGCCAGGCACCAACCGATCGGCCCGCTGGAAGGCGTGATCGGCGCCCAGGTCAGCCGCAATGAATTCTCGGCACTGGGTGAAGAAGCCTTCGTGCCGCACACCGATACCGATAGCCTGGCGTTGTTCATGCTTGAGCAATGGCAGGCCACCGAGCGCCTCGACCTGAGCCTGGGTGCGCGCCTGGAACACACCCGCGTCGACCCGGATGCCAAAGGCAACGAAAACTTCGTCGATGCCGACAGCGCCAGCAGCTTCAACGCCTTGAGCCTGTCTTCGGGGGCGGTGTACCAACTCGACCCGGTCTGGGCGCTCGCTGCCAACGTCGGTTACACCGAACGTGCCCCGACCTTCTACGAGCTGTATGCCAACGGCGCCCACGTCGCCACCGGGGCTTATGAAGTCGGTGATGCCAGCCTGAACAAGGAGAAAGCCATCTCCGCCGACCTGGCCCTGCGCTTCGACAATGGCACCCACAAGGGCAGCGTCGGGGTGTTCTACAGCCATTTTCGCAACTACATCGGCCTGATCGGCACGGGCAACATGCGAGAGGGCCATGACCACGACCATGGCGACGATGATCATGGCCACGATCACGATCACGACGACGGCGGGTTCCCTGAGTACCAGTACCAGGGCGTGCGGGCGCGTTTCTACGGCATCGAGGCCCAGGACCGCTGGCAGTTGGTCGAGAACCGCTACGGCAGTTTCGCCCTCGAGCTTTCGGGCGACTACACCCGGGCCAAGAACCTCGACAGTGGCGAGCCGCTGCCGCGCATTGCGCCTTTGCGGCTGAACAGCGGACTGGTCTGGGAGCTGGACCGTTGGCAGGCACGCGTTGATGTGCAGCATGCCGCGTCGCAGCATCGCAAGCCGGCGAATGAGACCAGCACCGATGGTTACACCACCCTGGGAGCGAGTGTGGGTTATCGCTTCGATATCGGCCAGAGCCAGTGGCTGGCGTTCGTGCGCGGTGAGAACCTGACGGATCAGACCGTGCGTTACGCCAGCTCGATTCTGCGCGATATCGCACCGGCGCCGGGGCGTAGTGTGGAAGTAGGCCTGCGCACGACCTTCTGATCTTAAAGGGGCGCTGTGCGCCCCATTCCCCCACTGTTACCGTGGGCGTAACAATCAACTGCGACAATTTGTCTTTTTTTCTTACAACTTCCCCTATATCCTCCCCGCCGCAAGCTGAATCGCTTCACTCACCTTTCCTGTCGCCATTTCCATCGAAGAGCTCGCTCATCGGTGCGCTTGCCGTTTTTCGACAATCAAAAGATAGCGCTATCTCATGTTCTTACTGCCCAACATTCGCTACACCGGCACCGCCCTGATTGCCTTGGCCACCTGTTTTTCGTCCACCACCAGCGCCAGTGAAATGTTCGCCAGCGACTCACCGTGGATGCTTGGTGACTGGGGCGGCACCCGCAGCGAGCTGCTGGAAAAAGGCTACGACTTCACCCTTGGCTACACCGGCGAGATGGGCAGCAACCTGCACGGCGGTTACGACCACGACCGCACCGCGCGTTACAGCGACCAGTTCACCTTTGGCAGCCACCTGGACCTGGAAAAGATCCTGGGCTGGCAAGACACCGAACTGCAGCTGACCATCACCGAACGCCACGGGGACAACATCAGCAACGACCGCATCAACGACCCGCAGGTCGGCGGCTTCACTTCGGCCCAGGAAGTCTGGGGCCGAGGTGAAACCTGGCGGCTGACCCAGATGTGGATCAGGCAGAAATACTTCGATGGCGCCCTGGACGTGAAATTCGGCCGCTTCGGTGAAGGCGAGGACTTCAACAGTTTCCCCTGCGACTTCCAGAACCTGGCCTTCTGCGGCTCGCAGGTGGGCAACTGGGTCGGGGGCATCTGGTACAACTGGCCGGTCAGCCAGTGGGCGCTACGTGTGCGCTACAACATCAACGACGCCCTCTATGCTCAGGTCGGGGTGTTCGAGCAGAACCCCTCCAACCTCGAATCCGGCAACGGTTTCAAACTCAGCGGCAGCGGTACCCAGGGTGCGGTAATGCCGATCGAACTGGTGTGGAGCCCGCGGGTCAATGGCCTGAAAGGGGAATATCGCGCCGGGTACTACTACAGTAATGCCAAGGCACAGGATGTTCTGAAGGACAGCAACGGCCAGCCGGCCGCCATCAGTGGCGCCACCTACCGTAGCAGTTCGAGCAAGCACGGCCTGTGGATCGGCGCCCAGCAGCAGGTTACCTCGCTGGCCACTGACCAGTCGCGCGGCCTGAGCCTGTTCGCCAACGCCACAATGCACGACAAGAAGACCAATGCCATCGACAACTATGTGCAGGCAGGACTGGTATACAAGGGCCCCTTCGATGCCCGCGCCAAGGACGACATCGGTTTCGCCCTCGCCCGCGTGCACGTCAACCCCGCCTACCGCAAGAACGCCCGCCTGGCCAACCAGGCGGCCGGCCTCGACGACTACGACAATCCGGGTTTCCTGCCCGTGCAGGACACCGAGTACAGCGCTGAACTCTATTACGGCATTCACCTGGCCGACTGGCTCACGGTGCGCCCGAACCTGCAGTACATCCGCCATCCGGGCGGGGTGTCGCAGGTGGACGACGCCCTGATCGGCGGCCTGAAGATCCAAAGCACTTTCTGACAACCCTTCACCTAACGGAGAACATACGATGAGCACTGACGGTGCCAAGAATGGAAGCCGCTGGCTACCGCGCCTGATGGGCGTACTGCTGCTATTGATGGGCCTGGCCTTGCTGGCGGGCGGCATCAAGCTCAGCCAGCTCGGCGGGTCGCTGTATTACCTGATCGCCGGTATCGGCTTTGCCGTTTCGGGCGCACTGCTGCTGGCTCAGCGCCGACTTGCCCTGGGCCTGTACGGCCTGGTGCTGCTGGCCAGCACGGCATGGGCACTGCTGGAAGTGGGCCTGGACTGGTGGCAACTGGTACCGCGCCTGGCCATCTGGTTCGCCATCGGCGTTGTGCTGCTGCTGCCTTGGGCACGCCGCCCGCTGACCGGCCCGGGCAACAAGGCCAATACCGCCCTGCTCAGCATTGCAGTGATCGCCTCTGGCGCTTGCGCGCTGGGCAGCCAGTTCACCCACCCGGGCGAAGTGTTTGGCGAACTGGGCCGCGACAACAGCGAAATGGGCAGTGCCGCACCGGCCATGCCCGACGGTGACTGGCAAGCCTATGGCCGCACCGAGCATGGTGACCGTTATTCGCCGCTGCGCCAGATCACCCCGCAGAATGCCTACCGCCTGGAAGAAGCCTGGCGCATCCGCACCGGTGACCTGCCAACGGACAACGACCCGGTCGAGTTGACCAACGAAAACACCCCGCTGAAGGCCAACGGCATGCTCTATGCCTGCACCGCCCACAGCAAGGTGCTGGCCCTGGACCCGGACACCGGTGCCGAGATCTGGCGCTACGACCCGCAGATCAAGACCCCGGTGGGTACGTTCAAGGGCTTCGCCCACATGACCTGCCGCGGCGTTTCGTACTATGACGAGAACAACTACGTCAGCCGCGACGGCAGCCCGGCGCCGAAAGTCTCCGACGCAGGCCAAGCCGTGGCCCAAGCCTGCCCGCGCCGCCTCTACCTGCCGACCGCCGACGCCCGCCTGATCGCCATCAATGCCGACAACGGCAAGGTCTGCGAAGGCTTCGCCAACCAAGGCGCGATCGACCTGACCACCGGTATCGGCCCGTTCACCGCCGGCGGTTATTACTCCACCTCGCCGGTGGCGGTCACCCGCAGCCTGGTGATCATCGGCGGCCATGTCACCGACAACGAGTCGACCAACGAGCCTTCCGGGGTGATCCGCGCCTATGACGTGCACGATGGCCGCCTGGTCTGGAACTGGGACAGCAACAACCCTGAAGACACCCAGCCACTGGCCCCGGGCAAGACCTACAGCCGCAACTCGGCCAACATGTGGTCGCTGGCCAGCGTCGATGAAGACCTGGGCATGGTCTACCTGCCGCTGGGCAACCAGACACCCGACCAGTATGGCGCCAACCGTACCCCGGGTGCGGAGAAGTACAGCGCAGGCGTGGTCGCCCTGGACCTTGCTACCGGCAAGGCGCGCTGGAACTACCAGTTCACCCACCACGACCTGTGGGACATGGACGTTGGCAGCCAGCCCACCCTGGTTCATCTGAAGACCAAGGAAGGCGTCAAGCCTGCGATCATCGTACCGACCAAGCAGGGCAGCCTGTACGTGCTCGACCGCCGCGACGGTACCCCCATCGTGCCGATCCGCGAGATCCCTGTACCGCAAGGTGCGGTCAAGGGTGACCACACTGCACCGACCCAGGCCCGCTCCGACCTCAATCTGCTCGGCCCGGACCTGACCGAACAGGCCATGTGGGGTGCCACACCGTTCGACCAGATGCTGTGCCGCATCCAGTTCCGCGAACTGCGCTATGAGGGCCAGTACACCCCGCCGTCCGAGCAAGGCTCGCTGGTCTACCCAGGCAACGTGGGTGTGTTCAACTGGGGCGGCGTCTCGGTCGACCCGGTGCGCCAACTGCTGTTCACCTCGCCCAACTACATGGCCTTCGTGTCGAAGATGGTGCCGCGCGAACAGGTTGCCGCCGGCAGCAAGCGCGAAAGCGAAACCAGCGGTGTGCAGCCCAACACAGGCGCGCCTTACGCCGTGATCATGCACCCGTTCATGTCGCCGCTGGGCGTGCCGTGCCAGGCACCGGCCTGGGGTTACGTGGCGGCCATCGACCTGTTCACCAACAAAGTGGTGTGGAAGCGCAAGAACGGCACCACCCGTGACAGCACGCCGATACCGATCGGCATGCCGGTAGGCGTGCCGAGCATGGGCGGCTCGATCGTCACTGCCGGTGGTGTCGGCTTCCTCAGCGGCACTCTGGACCAGTACCTGCGTGCTTATGACGTGAACAATGGCAAGGAGCTGTGGAAAGCCCGCCTGCCAGCGGGCGGCCAAGCCACGCCGATGACCTACACCGGCAAGGACGGCAAGCAGTACGTGCTGATCGTCGCCGGCGGCCACGGTTCGCTGGGCACCAAAATGGGCGATTACATCATCGCTTACAAACTCGCCGACTAAGCGGCAAGCTACAAGCGAAAGCGGGGCCTGCGAGGTCCCGCTTTTTTCTTGCGGCTTGAAGCTTGCAGCTTGAAGCTTGAAACCCATTCCCCCGCGCCCCATCTAAGCACCATAGCCATTCACGCAGGTGCCCCATGAGCGACCAGCAGGATTTTCCGGAACAACCCGACGAAAACAGCGAAATCGAACACCTTGATGGTCAGGCTCAAACCGGCCACGCCCTCGCCCTGCCCGGCCAGCAATTGCCGGACAAGGTCTACGTGATTCCGATCCACAACCGCCCGTTCTTCCCAGCACAAGTACTGCCGGTCATCGTCAACGAAGAGCCTTGGGCCGAAACCCTCGACCTGGTGGCCAAGACACCGGACCACTGCCTGGCCCTGTTCTTCATGGACACCCCTCCCGAAGACCACCGCCATTTCGACACTGCGGCCTTGCCGGAGTACGGCACCCTGGTCAAGGTGCACCATGCCAGCCGCGAAAACGGCAAGCTGCAGTTCGTCGCCCAGGGCCTGACCCGTGTACGCATCCGCACCTGGCTCAAGCACCATCGCCCGCCTTATCTGGTCGAAGTCGAATACCCACGCCAGCCAAGCGAGCCGACCGACGAGGTCAAGGCCTACGGCATGGCCCTGATCAATGCGATCAAGGAACTGCTGCCGCTCAACCCGCTGTACAGCGAGGAGCTGAAGAACTACCTCAACCGCTTCAGTCCCAACGACCCATCGCCACTGACCGACTTTGCCGCCGCACTCACCTCGGCCACCGGCAATCAGTTGCAGGAAGTGCTCGATTGCGTGCCCATGCTCAAGCGTATGGAAAAGGTCCTGCCGATGCTGCGCAAAGAAGTCGAAGTCGCGCGCCTGCAGAATGAGATCTCCGCCGAGGTCAACCGGCAGATCGGCGAGCACCAGCGCGAATTCTTCCTCAAGGAACAGCTCAAGGTCATCCAGCAGGAGCTTGGCCTGACCAAGGACGACCGCAGTGCCGACCTCGAACAGTTCCAACAGCGCCTGCAAGGCAAGACCCTGCCGGAGCAGGCAAAAAAGCGCATCGATGAAGAAATGGCCAAGCTGGCCATTCTTGAAACCGGCTCCCCCGAATACGCCGTCACCCGCAACTACCTGGATTGGGCCAGTGCGCTGCCCTGGGGTGTATATGGCAAGGACAAGCTCGACCTCAAGCATGCGCGCAAGGTGCTCGACCAGCATCACGCGGGCCTCGATGACATCAAGGAACGCATCCTGGAGTTCCTCGCCGTGGGCGCCTGGAAGGGCGAGATCAGTGGTTCGATCGTGCTGCTGGTGGGCCCGCCAGGCGTGGGCAAGACCAGCATCGGCAAGTCCATCGCCGAATCGCTTGGGCGCCCGTTCTACCGGTTCAGCGTCGGCGGCATGCGCGACGAGGCCGAGATCAAGGGGCACCGGCGCACCTACATCGGCGCCCAACCAGGCAAGCTGGTGCAGGCGCTGAAGGATGTCGAGGTGATGAACCCGGTGATCATGCTCGACGAAATCGACAAGATGGGCCAGAGCTACCAGGGCGACCCGGCCTCGGCGCTGCTGGAAACCCTGGACCCTGAACAGAACGTCGACTTCCTCGACCATTACCTGGACCTGCGCCTGGACCTGTCCAAGGTGCTGTTCGTGTGTACCGCCAACACGCTGGATTCGATCCCCGGCCCACTGCTCGACCGTATGGAAGTGATCCGCCTCTCCGGCTACATCACCGAAGAGAAACTGGCCATCGCCAAGCGTCACCTGTGGCCCAAACAGCTGGCAAAGGCCGGCGTGGCCAAGACCAGCCTGGCCATCAGCGACAGCGCCCTGCGCGCCGTGATCGAGGGCTATGCCCGCGAAGCCGGTGTACGCCAGCTGGAAAAACAGCTGGGCAAACTGGTGCGCAAGGCCGTGGTCAAGCTGCTCGAAGCCCCGGATGCCAAGCTCAAGATCGGCACCAAAGACCTGGAGGCCGCACTCGGCATACCCGTGTTCCGCAGTGAACAGGTGCTGGCAGGCAAAGGCGTGATTACCGGCCTTGCCTGGACCAGCATGGGTGGCGCGACATTACCGATCGAGGCAACCCGCATCCACACGCTCAATCGCGGCTTCAAGCTCACCGGCAAGCTGGGTGACGTGATGAAGGAATCTGCCGAGATCGCCTACAGCTACGTCAGCTCCAACCTCAAGCAATTTGGTGGTGATCCGGCTTTCTTCAACGAAGCCTTCATTCACCTGCACGTGCCAGAAGGCGCCACGCCCAAGGATGGGCCGAGCGCCGGTATCACCATGGCCAGCGCACTGCTGTCGCTGGCCCGTGACCAGGCACCGAAAAAAGGGGTGGCCATGACCGGCGAGCTGACCCTCACCGGCCAGGTACTGCCGATTGGTGGTGTGCGCGAGAAGGTCATCGCAGCGCGGCGGCAGAAGATTTTCGAACTCATCCTGCCCGAGCCCAACCGCGGGGACTTCGAAGAATTGCCTGAGTACTTGCGTGAAGGGCTGACCGTGCACTTTGCCAAGCGCTTTGCCGACGTGGCTAAAGTGCTGTTCTGACCCGCAACGCCCTCATCGCCGGCAAGCCGGCGATGAGGGCGGCACTGATAGCACAAAACCCGTCTATCATCGGTTATCCTCAGGCCTTCGCCAGCCTCTGGAGCTACCATGACTGTCCCTCGTCTGCTCGTTCCCCTGAGCCTCGTCCTGCTTACCGCCTGCGCCCAGCAGCCCAGGCAAACCGTCGAACTGGACGCTGAAAGCGAATGCCCCAAGCGCATGCAGGTCGGCCAGGCGCTCACCCTGACCCTGCCCAGCAACCCCTCCACCGGCTACCGCTGGCTGGTGCAGAACCCGGCCTCGAACATCTTGCGCAGCCTCGGCCCCGAGGTCTACAGCGCCCCCGAGGAAGCCGGCATCGTCGGCAGCGCGGGCATTTCCACCTGGCGCTTCGAAGCCCGTGCCGCAGGCGAAGGCCATCTGGTGCTGGTCTATCAGCAGCCCTGGGCCCCGGAAGTTCGGCCTGTACAGACCTTCGACTGCGCGGTGCAGGTCAACTGAACGCACAGCGCTGGTCAGCCGACCATGCATCCTTGGCGCGGTTTGGCTAGAATGCCGGCCCTGCCAATTGTCAGCCGCCTGGATTCACCGTGAGCAAACAACCCGACCGCCTTTTCGCCCAGCCTCTGGAGCAAGTTCCCGACTTCGTGTTCAACGAAGACGTGGTGCGCGTGTTCCCGGACATGATCAAGCGCTCGGTGCCCGGTTACCCGACCATCGTCGAAAACCTTGGTGTGCTCGCGGCGCGCTTCGCCCAGCCCGATACCGCCCTGTATGACCTCGGCGCGTCCCTTGGCGCCGTTACCCAGTCGCTGCGCCGCCATGTGCGCAGCGAGGGCTGCCGGGTGATCGCGGTGGACAACTCCGCGGCCATGGTCGAACGTTGCCGCCAGTACCTCACCGCGCAGGACTCGATGTTCCAGGAACTGCTGCCGGTTCAGGTACTGGACGCCGACATCCTGGCCCTGCCCTTCGAGCCTGCCTCGGTGGTGGCGATGAACTTCACCCTGCAGTTCATCGCCCCTGAACAGCGCCTGGCGTTGCTCGGCCGCATCCGTCAGGCATTGCTGCCCGGTGGCGCGCTGATCCTCTCGGAGAAACTGCATTTCGCCGATGACCAGGAGCAGACCCTACTCAATGAACTGCACCTGGACTTCAAGCGTGCCAATGGCTACAGCGAACTGGAAATCGCCCAGAAGCGCAGCGCCATCGAGAACGTGATGAAACCC
This sequence comes from Pseudomonas sp. TR47, assembly GCF_044143025.1. Lineage (NCBI taxonomy): Bacteria > Pseudomonadati > Pseudomonadota > Gammaproteobacteria > Pseudomonadales > Pseudomonadaceae > Pseudomonas > Pseudomonas sp. TR47. Next base: position 110,511 of record NZ_JBHFCS010000018.1, read on the forward strand.
GACACCCTGCACACCCACACCGAGCGCCTGCGCGCGGCGGGCTTCAGCAAGGTGGTGCCTTGGTTCCAATGCCTTAATTTCGCCTCGCTGATAGCCCTGCCATGATCGATCTGTCCCCCCTCGTCCGCCGCCTGGCGGGCACCCCACTTGCTTTATGGTCGCAAGGCCTGCAAGCACAACTTCAAGCCAAGCTGGAGAAAGGCCACGGCGACCTCGAGCGCTGGCGCGGTGCGCTGGACGCCCTGCCGGCACTGCAGCCAAGCGAAATCGACCTGGCCGACGGCCTGCGTCTGGACTGTGACTGCGACGACGCCACCCGCGCGCAGATGCGCCAGGCCCTGATGGGCCTGTCGCCCTGGCGCAAAGGGCCGTTCGACCTGTTCGGCGTGCATGTCGACACTGAGTGGCGCTCGGACTGGAAGTGGTCGCGCGTGGCACCGCACCTGGACCTGCAGGGCAAGCGTGTGCTCGATGTCGGTTGCGGCAACGGCTATTACCAATGGCGCATGCTCGGTGCAGGCGCCGACATGGTCATCGGGGTTGACCCCAACTGGCTGTTCTTCTGCCAGTTCCAGGCCGTGCAGCGGTACCTGCCCGGCTTGCCGGCCTGGCACCTGCCGTTTGCGCTGGAGGAACTGCCAGCCAGCCTGGAAGGTTTCGACACGGTGTTTTCCATGGGGGTGTTCTACCATCGCCGCTCCCCCATCGAGCACCTGCTGGCGCTCAAGGACTGCCTGGTCAAAGGGGGTGAGCTGGTACTGGAGACGCTAGTGGTCGAGGGCGACGAGCAGCAGGTACTGGTGCCTGAAGACCGCTACGCGCAGATGCGCAATGTCTGGTATCTGCCGTCGGTCCCGGCGCTGGAGCGCTGGTTGCGCCGTGCGGGTTTCAGCGATGTGCGCTGCGTGGATGTCAGTGTGACCAGCGTCGAGGAGCAGCGCAGCACCGAATGGATGCGCTACCAGTCGCTGGGGGACTTCCTCGACCCGAACGACCATAGCAAGACCATCGAGGGGTTGCCCGCCCCACGCCGCGCCACGCTGTTGGCGCGCAAATGAAAAGCCCCCACCGGGACTGCGCAGCTCTTGAGGCCTGCGCTGTACCTGTGGGAGCCGGCTTGCCGGCGATGGGCCGCCTGCATAACGCAGCGCAGATGATCAGCGCGAAGCTGCGACGATCAGCGCCTTCATCTCTGCCACCGCCGCCTTGAAACCTACGAACAGTGCATGGGCCACCAAAGCGTGGCCAATGTTCAATTCATTGATGCCCTTGATTGCCGCCACCGCCTCGACATTGTGGTAATGCAGGCCATGCCCGGCATTGACGATCAGCCCCTGACCGACGCCAAAAGCGACGCCGTCGACGATCCGCTTGAGCTCCTCAGCCACCTCAGTCGGCGTCTGGGCATCGGCATAACGACCGGTATGCAGCTCGATGGCCGGGGCACCCACACGGCGCGAGGCTTCGATCTGCCGCTCGTCGGCGTCGATGAACAGCGACACTTCGGCGCCAGTGCGCGACAGGCGCTCTACCGCAGCCTTGATGCGTGCCTCCTGCCCAGCCACATCGAGGCCGCCCTCGGTGGTCAGTTCCTGACGTGTTTCAGGTACCAGACAGATATGCGCCGGGCGAATCTTTTCGGCGAACACCATCATCTCTTCAGTGACGCCCATCTCGAAGTTCATGCGGGTTTGCAGCACGTCCTTGAGCAGCACCACATCGCGCTCCTGGATGTGCCGGCGGTCTTCGCGCAAGTGCACGGTGATGCCATCGGCGCCTGCTTCCTCGGCATCCAGCGCAGCCTTGACCGGGTCCGGATAGCGTGTGCCGCGGGCCTGGCGCAAGGTAGCCACGTGGTCGATGTTGACGCCGAGAAGCATGCGGTTGCTGTGAGTCACGAAAGGCTCTCCTGAAGATTTAGCCCCACAGCATACGACGAGCTCAGCGCTTGCGAAACAGTTCCCGGCTGACCAGCGGTTTTGGCCCCAGATGGACCGCCAACGCCTGACGCATCAGGCGCTTGGCCGCGAGCAGCGCACCAGGTGCATCCCAGTCGGCTTGGGCGAGGGCCAACAGCTCGGCGCCATTGAACAAGCCAGGCTGAACCAGGTAAACGCGTTCAAGGCCGGCATCGACCTGCAAGCGGTACAGCCCGTCGGCCTCGATCGGCTCGTCGCTGACGTCGTGGTCAAGCGCAAAGGCGTAACCCAGGTCTTCCAGCAGCCGCCATTCGAAGGAACGCAGCAGTGGCTCCAGCGGGCGCCCGGCGGCCAGGGCCTGCAAGGTCAGGGCGTAGTGCTCGAACAGTTCCGGTTGTGGTGCTTCGGCAGGTAGCAGGCGCATCAGCAGTTCATTGAGGTAGAGGCCGCTGAACAGTGCGTCGCCGTGCAGCCAGGACGCGATGCCCATGCTGTCCAGGCGCCCGACGTTTTTGAGCTCACTGCGGCCGCGCAGTTCCACTTCCAGCGGCACGAACGGCCGCACCAGGCTGCCACCCTTGCCCCTTGCTCGGCGCAACACCGCGCGCACGCGCCCCTGCGGCGTGAAGAAGTCCACCAGCGCGCTGGTTTCCTTGTAGGCACGGCTGTGCAGCACGTAGGCCGGCTGGCCGACAGGTTGTTCCATGAAGTGTGGCCTGAAAGCAGAGCGGCCCGGAGAGATCCGGGCCGCTGGAGGGGTTACAGGTCGCCGTAGCCCAGCGAGCGCAGTGCACGCTCGTCATCGGACCAGCCGCCTTTGACCTTGACCCAGAGGTTGAGCATGACCTTGGCGTCGAACAGGGTTTCCATGTCCTTGCGCGCGTCGGAGCCAATGCGCTTGATGCGCTCGCCCTTGTCGCCAATGATGATCTTCTTCTGGCCGTCACGCTCCACCAGGATCAACGCATGGATGTGCAGCACATGGCCCTGCTGCTTGAACTCCTCGATCTCCACGGTGATCTGGTACGGCAATTCCGCACCCAGCTGGCGCATGATTTTCTCGCGCACCAGTTCAGCGGCCAGGAAGCGGCTGCTGCGGTCGGTGATCTGGTCTTCCGGGAAGAAGTGATCATTCTCCGGCAGGTGCTTGGCAATCAGCGCCTCGAGTGCGTCCAGATTGTGCCCCTGCTGGGCTGAGATGGGTACGACCTCGGCATTGGGCAGTTGCTCCTGCAGCCACTGCAGGTGCGGGATCAGCTCGGCTTTTTCGTCCATGCGGTCGGTTTTGTTGACTGCGATGATCAGCGGGCCGGTCACGTACTGAACGCGTTCGAGCACCAGTTGGTCCTCATCGGTCCAGCGCGTACGGTCGACCACGAAAATCACCACATCGACGTCCTTCAGGGCCGCCGAGGCATTGCGGTTCATGTAGCGGTTCAAGGCCTTGTCGTTGGCCTTGTGCATGCCGGGGGTGTCGACGTAGATGGCCTGCACATCACCCTCGGTCTTGATGCCGAGCATGTTGTGGCGGGTAGTCTGTGGCTTGCGCGAGGTGATCGCCAGCTTCTGGCCGAGGATATGGTTGAGCAAGGTCGACTTGCCCACGTTGGGGCGGCCGACGATGGCCACGTAACCGCAGCGGGTCGGATTGTTCTCAGTCATTGCCATTCTCCACGCCCAGGGCGATCAATGCGGCGGCGGCAGCGACTTGCTCGGCAATACGCCGGCTCACGCCCTGGCCACGGCTCTTGTTGTTCAGCAGCACCACTTCGCATTCGACGAAGAAGGTACGGCAGTGCGGTTCGCCCTGGATGTCCACCACCTCGTAGCGAGGCAGGTCACAGCTACGCGACTGCAGAAACTCCTGCAGGCGTGTTTTCGGGTCTTTGTTGGTGTCGACAAGGGTCAGGCTTTCGAACTCGTCGGTCAGCCAGGCCAGCACGCGCTCGCGGGCGGTCTGCATGTCGGCATCAAGGTAGATGGCGCCGATCAGGGCTTCGAGGGCATCGGCCAGGATCGACTCGCGGCGGAAACCGCCGCTCTTGAGCTCACCGGAGCCCAGGCGCAGGTACTCACCCAGGTCGAAACCGCGGGCCAGCCGGGCCAGGGTTTCGCCCTTGACCAAGCGCGCACGCAAGCGCGACAGCTGGCCTTCGCGGGCCTGCGGGAAGCGCTCGAACAGCGCCTCGCCGGCCACGAAGTTCAGAATGGCATCGCCGAGAAACTCCAGGCGCTCATTGTTGCGCCCGGCGTAGCTGCGATGGGTCAGGGCCAGCACCATCTGGTCCTGGTCTTTGAAGGTGTAACCGAGCTTGCGCTCGAGACGGGCAAGGGAAGCACTCATGCAGCCACCCGTTGGTTGTTCAACGCGTTGTTCAAATCAACATCCTGAAAGACTGTTTGGCTGTGGCCCGTCGCGGCGAGCGACGAATCTCTCGATCCCTGAGAACACAGCCTATGTCAGAAATGCATTCGGCGCTGTCTGCTGGACAGCGCCGAAGGGTATCAATGGATCAGGCCGACCCGCGACAGGTTGGGCAAGTGGCTGAACTTGGGCTCTGGCCAGCTCATCCAGACCGCGAAGGCCTTGCCGACGATGTTCCGGTCCGGAACCATGCCGTGCAGTTCCTTGGGAATGTTCGGGTCATCCCAGTAACGGCTGTCGTTGGAGTTGTCGCGGTTGTCGCCCATCATGAAGTAATGGCCGGCCGGCACGGTCCACTGCTGGTCCGGCGGCATGCGATAACGGGTCATTTCCTTGCGGATCAGGTGCTCGGCTTCGCCCAGCTTTTCCTTGTACAGCTCGGCGCTGCCCAGGGTGCCGGGCTCGGCGCCGACCAATTGCTCGGCAATGGGCTTGCCATTGACGAACAACCGCTTGTCGCTGGTGTAGCGGATCTGGTCACCTGGCAAGCCCACCACACGCTTGATGTAGTTGACGTTCGGATCGCTTGGGTAGCGGAACACCATCACATCACCGCGTTGCGGGTCACCCACCTCGATGACCTTCTTGTCGATCACCGGCAGGCGAATGCCGTACGAGAACTTGTTCACCAGGATGAAGTCGCCCACTTCCAGGGTCGGTTTCATCGACCCCGAGGGGATCTGGAACGGCTCTACCAGGAACGAGCGCAGCACCAGTACGATGAACAGCACCGGGAAGAACGACTTGCCGTACTCGACCAGCAGCGGTTCCTTGTTCAGGCGCTCGACCACGGCCATTTCTGGCTGGGTGACGCTACCCTGGTAGTTGGCGACTGCCGCCCGCCGGCGCGGGGCCAGGAACAGCAGGTCGATCAAGCCCAACAGACCGCAAACGGCTACGGCGATGACTAGCAACAGCGGGAAATTTAGCGACATAGGACCTAGCTATCCAACCTGAGCACGGCGAGGAAGGCTTCTTGTGGAATCTCCACGTTGCCCACCTGTTTCATGCGTTTCTTACCGGCCTTCTGCTTCTCCAGCAGCTTTTTCTTACGGCTGACGTCACCACCGTAGCACTTGGCCAGTACGTTCTTTCTGAGCGCCTTGACGGTTGTCCGCGCGATGATCTGGCCGCCAATGGCTGCCTGGATCGCCACATCGAACATCTGCCGAGGGATCAGTTCCTTCATCTTCTCGGTCAACGCACGGCCTTTATAGGCCGCGTTGTCGCGGTGCACGATCAATGCCAGGGCATCGACCTTGTCGCCGTTGATCAGTACATCCAGCTTGACCAGGTTGGCCGACTGGTAGCGATCGAAATGATAGTCCAGCGAAGCATAGCCGCGGCTGGTCGACTTCAGGCGGTCGAAGAAGTCCAGCACCACTTCGTTCATCGGCATGTCATAACGCACCTGCACCTGGCTGCCGAGGAACTGCATGTCGCGCTGTACGCCACGCTTCTCGATGCACAGGGTGATGACGTTGCCCAGATGCTCCTGCGGCACCAGGATGGTCGCGGTGACGATCGGCTCGCGGAAGTCGGTGACAGCCGAAACATCAGGCAGCTTCGACGGGTTGTCGACAACGATGGTTTCGCCGGTCTTGAGTTCCAGCTCGTAGATCACGCTCGGAGCCGTGGTGATCAGGTCCAGGTCGTATTCGCGCTCCAGGCGCTCCTGGATGATCTCCATGTGCAGCATGCCCAGGAAGCCGCAACGGAAGCCGAAGCCCAGTGCATCGGAGCTTTCGGGCATGTATTGCAGCGACGAGTCGTTCAGGGTCAGCTTCTGCAGGGCGTCGCGGAAGTCCTCGAAATCGTCGGAGCTGACCGGGAACAGGCCGGCATAAACCTGCGGCTGGATCTTCTTGAAACCGGCCAGCATTTCGACCTCGGGAGTCGAGGACAGGGTCAGTGTGTCGCCGACCGGCGCACCATGGATGTCCTTGATGCTGGCAATGATGAAGCCTACTTCACCGGCTTTCAGATCAGCGGTCTGGGTATGTTTCGGGGTGAAGACACCCACGCTGTCGACCAGGTGCACCTTGCCGGTGGACTTGACCAGGATCTTGTCGCCCTTCTTGACGCGGCCCTGACGCACGCGCACCAACGAAACCACGCCCAGGTAGTTGTCGAACCAGGAGTCGATGATCAACGCCTGCAGCGGGGCATCGATCTCGCCCACAGGCGCGGGAATGGTGTGGACCAGGCGCTCGAGAACCTCGTCGACGCCCATGCCGCTCTTGGCACTGCACGCCACCGCGTCGGTAGCGTCGATGCCGATGATCTTCTCGATCTCGTCCTTGACCCGATCAGGGTCGGCCTGAGGCAGGTCCATCTTGTTCAGGACCGGCATGACCTCAAGGCCCTGCTCGATGGCGGTGTAGCAGTTGGCCACCGACTGGGCTTCGACGCCCTGGCCGGCGTCCACCACCAGCAGCGCACCTTCGCAGGCCGCCAGCGAACGCGAGACTTCATAGGTGAAGTCGACGTGGCCGGGCGTATCGATGAAGTTCAGCTGGTAGGTCTTGCCGTCCTGCGCCTTGTAGTGAAGCGTGACGCTGTGGGCCTTGATGGTGATCCCGCGTTCGCGCTCCAGGTCCATGGAATCCAGAACCTGAGCTTCCATTTCGCGTGCCGACAGGCCACCGCACATCTGGATGAAACGGTCGGCCAGCGTCGACTTGCCATGGTCGATGTGGGCGATGATGGAGAAATTGCGGATATGACTCAAATCACTCACGGGTCAACACTCGAAAAGGCTGCGAGCCGGACGCCCGCCGAAAAATAGCCGGGAATTGTACCTCAACCAGCAGGGATATGGGAGATTCCTCTGACGCACGATACAGGCTGACTCCCGCCAAGAATTGTGAACTCTCATGAAAAAGGGCAGCCGAAGCTGCCCTTTGCAACCGGCAAGCCGGCTTATTCAGCAAGCTTGAAGGTGATGAAGCTCGCCCGGCCCTGGCGCAGCACGCGCATGGATACCGAACGGTTCTTCGGCAGGTCCTTGGCAATTTCGGTGAACTGCTTGGCCGAGGCGATCGCCTGGTTGTTCAAGTGGCTGATAACGTCACCCGGACGCAGCCCAATCATGGCTGCCGGGCCATCCTGGACTTCTTTGATGACGACGCCACCCTTGAGCTCCAGCGATTTCTTCTGCTCGGCGGTCAGGTCAGAGACGGAAACACCCAGGCGGTTGCTGCTGCGCTCTGCACTGCCATCGGCACCCGTACCAGTACCGATATCGGCATCGTCATCAGGCATCGCACCAATGGTCACATCCAGGTTCTGGCGCTTGCCATTACGGATGATCTCAAGCTTGGCCTTGGCGCCAGCCTTCAGGGTCCCTACCAGATGCGGCAGGTCGGCCGACATGACGATCGGCTGGCCGTTCATGCTCAGGATCACGTCGCCCACCTGCAGGCCGCTCTTGGCTGCCGGGCCATCTTCCAGCACCTGCGCCACCAGGGCACCGGCCGGCTTGTCGAGGCCGAAGGATTCAGCCAGGTCCTTGTTGACTTCCTGAATGACCACGCCCAGCCAGCCGCGGCTGACCTTGCCGTCCTTCTTCAACTGGTTGGAGACATCGATCGCGACATCGATCGGGATGGCGAACGACAAGCCCATGAAACCGCCCGAACGGGTGAAGATCTGCGAGTTGATACCCACTACTTCGCCATTCATGTTGAACAGCGGCCCGCCGGAGTTGCCTGGGTTGATGGCCACGTCGGTCTGAATGAAGGGCACGTAGGTGTCATTGGGCAGGGTGCGGCCTTTGGCGCTGACGATCCCTTTGGTCACCGAATGATCGAAACCGAACGGCGAACCGATGGCCAGCACCCACTCACCTACCTTGAGCTTCTCGGAGTCGCCCAGTTTGACGGTGGGCAGGTTCTTGCCGTCGACCTTGAGCAGGGCCACATCGGTGCGCGGGTCGGTGCCGACCAGCTTGGCCTGCAGCTCGCTGCGATCGGACAGACGGACGATGATCTCGTCGGCATCGGCAACCACGTGATTGTTGGTCAGCACATAACCGTCACTGGAAATGATGAAGCCTGAGCCCAGCGACTGGGCCTCGCGCTGGCGGTCACCACGTGGCGAACGCGGCTGTTGCGGCATGTTGCGCTCGAAGAACTCGCGGAACATCGGCGGCAAGCCTTCGAGGTCCGGCATCTGACCGGCAGCGACACGGCGGTCAGGCAGCTTTTGCTTGGTACTGATGTTGACGACGGCCGGCGAGGCCTGCTCGACCAAGGTGGTGAAGTCCGGCAGGGCCTCCTCGGCCTGGGCGGTCAGCACCTGGCCAAGCATCAGCACGGCGGCGAACATCGATAGGTAGGATTTCAAGCGTGGTATTGACATACGGCTCCCGTCACAACGAGCGTAGTTAGCGTAAGACCGCCTGCAAAAGCAGGAAAGGCCAGACTCCAAGAAGCCTGACCTATAGAAAATTTACAGATGGATTGCAAATGACAATGCTTTAATTTCATTTCAGCCGCATGTCCGTGCGCCTTGTCATGTGCCGAAAAAGGGCGCCATTACTGGCGCGCCTGAGCATCCTGTGGGCGCATCGACAATGCGACGCGTTCTGCAGTACCTAATGGAATTTCGCCGACCACAGTGACCATCACCTTACCCTTGGGCGTGTTAAGGCGACGTGAAACGGCCGAAGTAGGGCCTAGCTGAGTACGCACATCAGCGCTGGCATCTTCCGTGACCAGCTCCAGAAACACCGAGAAGCGTGCCAGGCCATCGTCATACATGAGGCTGCTGATGGTGCTATCCCCAGAAGGGTCACGCCGTACGGTACTGTTGATCAGCTCGAAACCCGGTGGCAGCCAGTCCGAGCGCCAGCCTGCAACGGCTTCGGTCTTGGGGCGGGCCACACGCTCCACCGGTTTGCAGGCGGCACTGGCCTTCAAATCGGCATCGGTAGGCAGGTCATCGGTGTCAAGGCGCGTCATCTGGAAGCGCTCGAGCAACTGCCCCTTGTCGTTGAGCATCAACGAGCGCAGCGGCAGGCCGGTTTTGCTGTCCAGGTGCATTTCAAATGCGTAGCGGTGCTGGTCGCGCGGAGTAAGCGTGACAATGACCGCGTCGCGCCCGGCGACCCGTGCCTTGCCTGCTACAGCCAAATCGTACCAGCTCATCAGTTTGAGGGGGTCGAGCATGCGCGGCGCGGCATCGGGCAAGTTGCTCACGCCACTGGCCAATGCACCACTGACGCATTGCACCTTGCCGTCCACCCGCACGATTTCCTGGGCGGCACCGTCAAGCTGGAGCAATCGCTCGCTGACCTTGCCGTCCTGAACCCGATGCCAGATGTCGTGGGATGAGAAGCTGCCGTTTCGTTCGTAAACGAAGGAGCCCTGGTAACTCTGCCTTTGTTCGGCCTGTGCCAGCTTGTTCAGCCATTCGCTTGCCTGGGGCGACGAATTGGCTGCCAATGCTGGCACCGTCATGCAACTGCCTAAAAGCAGCGACAGGAGAGGTAGCGCGCGCATGATCCTCCTTACTTAGCGGTTTTCCAGGCTGGCGGCGCGGGCATACGGCAGGGCAGTTTCAGTACCCTTGAGCGCGGATTCCTGCGCGTGCTGGCGCAGATACCCCGGCAGACGCTGATCCCAGCCGGCCTGGTTCTGCAGCACGCCATTGGCCATCGGCCCGGTCGGTTGCTCACTGCCTTCACTATAGCCTGCCAAAACAGCCGGGCCCTGAGTTTGTGGCATGCTCAGGCCTTGCTGGGCAGGTTGCTGCGAAGCCAGCTCGGCGCCGGTGATCTCGTCCTGGTTGTACATGCGTACACCAGCCAGCACAGCAACGGTAACCGAGGCGGCAACGGCCAGGCGGCCAATGCTGCGCCATGGGCCTTGCTTGACTTTGGCCGGTACGGCTTCGTCAGCCAGGGCGGCAGACACCGCCGAGGCGATATCCAGTTTCGGCAGCAACAGCTCCTTGTGCATCGCTGCGCGGGCTACCTGGTAACGCGACCAGGTGGCACGGGTTTCGGCATCGTCGACGGCGCTCAGCACCCGTCGCAATTCCAGTTCGTCCGCTTCGTTATCCATTACCGCGGACAGCGATTCCTGCAAAGCTTCACGACTCATGGCGGTTCCTCTCTTGGCTGTCGCCGCTGTCTCAGGTTTCCTGCAACAAGGGCTGCAGGGCTTTGTCTATGGCCTCCCGAGCGCGGAAGATTCGAGAGCGCACGGTACCCACCGGACATTGCATGACACTGGCAATGTCTTCGTAACTCAACCCGTCGAACTCACGCAGGGTCAGAGCCGTGCGCAAATCTTCAGGCAGTTGCTGGATGGTGCGATGGACTGTGCCTTCGATTTCATCCCGCAACAGGGAGCGTTCTGGGGACTCGAGATCCTTGAGGCCATGATCGCCGTCGTAAAACTCCGCATCCTCGGAGCTCACATCGCTGTCTGGCGGCCGTCTTCCACGGGACACCAGATAGTTCTTCGCCGTGTTGATGGCGATGCGGTACAGCCAGGTATAAAACGCACTGTCACCGCGGAAATTGCCAAGCGCACGGTAGGCCTTGATAAAGGCTTCCTGCGCTACATCCTGGGCCTCGTGGGTATCGTGAACGAACCGCACGATCAACCCGAGAATCTTGTGCTGATACTTCAGCACCAACAGATCGAACGCTCGCCTGTCACCGCGCTGCACGCGCTCGACAAGCTGCTGATCCTCTTCCTGGGTTAGCATGAACACTCCTCAGTGAACTCGAAGGAGCGTTGCATCAGCCATCGTTCGGGCTTGCAAACATAGACTCGGGCTTTTCGCAAAAGTTCTCTCCTCCAAGCAAGTTTCCTGCGGCCCTTGACTGGCTCGCACGGAAGACGCGGCGCGGGCACGGCCGGCAGCGTCGATAATCAGGTTTCGGATACGCAGGTGTCAGCCCGGATAGAGCCGCCGCCACGCGTCGCCGCGCGAAATGATGGCGCACGGGCAGCCTTCATAGGATTTCCAGCCATGTAGGAAAGTTCCCACGAAGATTGCCCTAACGTCGCAAGTGGCATGGAAATTGGCCACCGCAGGCTGCTATAAAGGCAACCCGGCCTCTATTCACGATAGTTTCACAATGCCATCTACGCGTGTCTATTGTGCCGTGCCCCCTCCGAAGATTACTAGTGTCCCGACATGAGCCAACAATTCCAACATGATGTCCTGGTGATCGGCAGCGGCGCAGCCGGTCTCAGCCTGGCACTCAACCTTCCCGCCCACCTGCGCATCGCCGTACTGAGCAAGGGCGACCTGGCCAATGGCTCGACTTTCTGGGCCCAAGGTGGCGTGGCCGCGGTACTGGACGACACCGATACCGTGCAGTCCCATGTCGAGGACACTCTCAATGCCGGCGGCGGGCTGTGCCACGAAGATGCCGTGCGATTCACCGTCGAGCACAGCCGCGAAGCCATTGAGTGGCTGATCGAACAGGGCGTGCCCTTTACCCGCGATGAGCACTCCAGCGTTGACGATGGCGGCTTCGAATTTCACCTGACCCGCGAAGGCGGGCACAGCCACCGGCGCATCATCCATGCCGCCGATGCCACGGGCGCAGCCATTTTCACCACGTTGCTGGAGCAAGCCCGCAAACGCCCCAACATCGAACTGCTTGAGCAACGAGTGGCGGTCGACCTGATTACCGAGCGGCGCCTGGGCTTGCCAGGCGCGCGGTGCCTGGGCGCCTACGTGCTGAACCGCAACAGTGGTGAGGTGGACACCTTCGGGGCGCGCTTTACCGTGCTTGCCACCGGCGGCGCCGCCAAGGTCTACCTGTATACCAGCAACCCCGATGGTGCCTGCGGCGATGGCATCGCCATGGCCTGGCGCGCCGGCTGTCGGGTTGCGAATCTGGAATTCAACCAGTTCCATCCCACCTGCCTCTACCATCCGCAGGCCAAGAGTTTCCTGGTCACCGAAGCCCTGCGCGGCGAAGGCGCCCTGCTGCGCCTGCCCAATGGTGAACGCTTCATGCCGCGCTTCGACCCACGCGAAGAACTGGCTCCGCGCGACATCGTGGCCCGGGCCATCGACCATGAGATGAAGCGCCTGGGCGTGGACTGCGTCTACCTGGACATCACGCACAAGCCGGCCGACTTCATCAAAAGCCATTTCCCGACGGTCTATGAGCGTTGCCTGGCCTTCGGTATCGACATCACCCGGCAGCCGATCCCGGTAGTGCCCGCCGCCCACTACACCTGTGGCGGGGTGGTGGTCGACGATCGCGGCCATACCGACGTCCCGGGCCTGTACGCCATCGGCGAGACCAGCTTCACCGGCCTGCACGGCGCCAACCGCATGGCCAGCAACTCGCTGCTCGAGTGTTTCGTCTACGGCCGTTCCGCTGCCGCGGACATCGAGGCCCGTCTGGCCCAGATTGCCATGCCCAAAGCCCTGCCCTGCTGGGATGCCAGCCAGGTCACCGACTCGGATGAGGATGTGATCATCGCGCACAACTGGGACGAACTGCGGCGGTTCATGTGGGACTACGTGGGCATCGTGCGCACCAGCAAGCGCCTGCAGCGTGCCGAGCACCGCGTGCGCCTGCTGCTGGACGAGATCGACG